>NZ_JBHYIG010000439.1:0-4523 GCF_042740015.1 Streptomyces sp. NPDC059037 | reverse complement strand
GACAGGGTCGAGGCGATGGGCCCGGTGTTGGGCGTCTCGGAGGGGACGACGGCGCTGCAGTTCGCGTCGTTCAGCTTCGATGCCTCGGTGCTGGACGTGGCCGTGACGCTGGCGTCCGGTGGCACGCTGGCGATCGCGACCGGTGAGGAGCGTACGGATCCGCAGGCGCTGGCGGAGATGGTCCGTACGGCCGGGGTGACGGTGGCCAGCGTGGTGCCGTCTCTGTTGTCCGTACTCGACCCGCGGACCGTCCCCGGCGTACGCAACTGGGTGCTGGGTGCCGAGCGGCTGACCGCGGATCTGGCCGCCAAGTGGCGTGCGCAGGCGGGGCTGTGGAACACCTACGGCCCCACCGAATCCACCGTCATCGCCACCGCCGTGGAGCTCGCTACCGGCATCGACGCCGACGACCGGCCGCCGGCCATCGGCGGCCCGCTCCCCAACACCCGCGTGTTCGTGCTGGACGGCTTCCTGCGCCCGGTGCTGCCGGGCGTGGTGGGTGAGGTCTATCTCGCCGGTCCGGGTCTGGCCCGCGGCTATCTGGGCCGTCGGGAGCTGACGGCGGAGCGGTTCGTGGCCTGCCCGTACGCCGACGGCGTCCGTATGTACCGCAGCGGCGACCTGGCGAGGTGGAGCGGCGACGGGCTGCTGCACTTCGAGGGCCGGGCGGACACGCAGGTGAAGATCCGCGGCTTCCGAGTCGAGCCGGGTGAGGTCGAGTCGGTGATCGCGGCGCATCCGGAGGTCGCCCAGGCGGCCGTCGTGGTGCGTGCGGACCGTATCGCCGCCTATGTGACACCAGGCGCGCAGGGCGCGGCCGACGCGACCGAGATACGGGAATTCGCCGCCCGCCGCCTCCCCGCGTACATGGTCCCGGGCGCGGTGACGGTGCTGGATGCGTTGCCGCTCACCCCCAACGGCAAGGTGGACAAGGCCGCGCTGCCGGCCGTGGATGCGTCGGCTGGTGTGGGCCGGGCGCCGGCGACGCCCGTCGAGGCGCTGCTGTGCGGGCTCTTCGCAGAGGTGCTGGGCCTGGGGGAGGCCGGTGCCGACGACGACTTCTTCGCCCTGGGCGGAGATTCGATCCTGTCGATGCTGCTGGTCTCGGCCGCTCGGCGGGCGGGTCTGGCGATCTCCTCCCGGCAGGTGTTCGAGCTGCGGACGCCGGCGGGTCTGGCGCGGGTTGCGGAGGCCGTGGACAGCGCTGCTGTGGTGCCGGGCGGGGAGTCCGGTGTGGGTGCGGTGCCGCTGACGCCGGTGATGCATGAGCTGATCGAACGAGTCGGTCCGGAACGGCTCCATGAGGTCGTGCAGTCCAGCTGGGTGCGGACGCCGGCCGGTCTGGACTTCGAGGTGCTCACGCGGGCGGTGCAGGCGCTGGTGGCGCGGCATGACGTGCTGCGGGCGCGGTTGGTGCCGGGTGTGGAGGCGCGGCTTGTGGTGCCGGAGGCGGCTTCGGGGCGGGTGTTGGTGTGTCGGGTGGATGCGGCTGTCGCGGATGTGGATGTGGAGGCGCGGGCGGCGGTGGGTCGGTTGGATCCGCCGGGCGGTGTGATGGTGCAGGCGGTGTGGTTTGACGCCGGGGTGGATGTGCCGGGCCGGCTGTTGCTGGTGGTTCATCACTTGGTGGTGGACGGGGTGTCGTGGCGGGTGCTGCTGCCGGATCTGGCGGAGGCGTGTGCGGCGTTGGCTGCGGGTCGGGAGCCGGTGTTGGCGCCGGTGGCGACGTCGTTCCGACATTGGGCACAGGAGCTGCGGGCGCAGGCCGGGAGTGCGGAGCGGCTGGCGGAGCTGGCGGCCTGGACAGGGATGCAGGCGGGTTCCGACCCGCTGCTGACGGCGCTGCCGTTGGATCCGGTACGGGATGTCGAGTCGTCGGTGCGGCGGGTGTCAGTGCGGGTGCCGGCGTCGGCGCTGCTGACCGGGGTGCCTGCGGCGTTCGGCGCCAAGGTCGATGAGGTGCTGTTGGCCGGACTGGCGGCGGCGCTGGAGGAGTGGCGGCCCGAGGGCGCCTCCGGGGTCCTTGTCGAGACCGAGCGGCACGGGCGGGAGCCATTGGGCAGCGACCGGGTGGATCTGTCGCGGACGGTGGGCTGGTTCACGGGTGTGCATCCGGTCCGGCTGGATGTCGGCGGGTCGGTGTCGGTCGGGGAGGTCGTCAAGCGGGTCAAGGAGCAGGTGCGGGGTGTGCCCGGGGACGGTCTCGGTTACGGCATGCTCCGGTATTTGAATGCGGATACGGCGGTGGAGCTGGCGGCGCTGCCGACTGCGCAGGTCGGTTTCAACTACCTGGGCCGCTTCAGCAGCGGCTCGGGCGACGACTGGCAGCTGCTTGGCGACGATGTCGGGGGCGGCCTCGGCGGCGACTTCCCGGTGCGGCATGCGCTGGAGTTCCTGGGCGTGGTCCATGATCTGGCCGAGGGGCCGGAGCTGACGTTGACGTTGGCGTGGCCGGAGCGGCTGTTGGACTCGGGCGCGGCGCAGTCTCTGGTTGATGGCTGGGCGGAGATGCTGGCCGGGCTTGAGGCGCATGTGGCGTCGGGTGGTGGTGGTCATACGCCGTCGGATTTTCCGTTGGTGGCGTTGAGGCAGTCGCAGGTGGAGGAGTTGGAGGCGGCAGCACGCGGGCTGGTGGAGGTGTTGCCCGTATCGCCGTTGCAGGAAGGTCTGCTGTTTCACGCCCTGTTCGACGAGGGGTCGGCGGATGTGTATGTGGAGCAGCTGGTCCTGGACTTGGAGGGGCGGCTGGACGCAGGCGTGTTGCGGGCGTCGTGGCAGGCGGTGCTTGAACGGCACAGCAGCTTGCGGGCCGGTTTCCGGCAGGTGGCGGGGATCGAGCAGCCGCTGCAGGTTGTCGTCGAGGGTGTGCGGTTGCCCTGGCGCGAGGAAGACCTGACGGAACAGCCGGAGCAGGCCGAGGAGTTGGTGCTGGCCGAGCGGGTGCGGGGCTTTGACGTGGCGCGGCCGCCACTGATCCGCGTACTGCTGATCCGGCTGGGTGCGGACCGCTATCGCATGGTGATCACGCTGCACCACATCCTGCTGGACGGCTGGTCGCTACCGATCCTGCTGCGGGAGGTCTGGGCCGCGTACGCGGCCGGCGGCAGTGGCGCAGGACTGCCGGCGGTTACGCCTTACCGGGAGTATCTGTACTGGCTGGCGCGCCAGGACAAGGACGCCGCGCGCGCCGCCTGGACGCAGGCCCTCTCCGGGGCCGACGAACCAACCCTGGTCGCCCCCGCCGCCGTGGATGCCGGGGCCGCGCTGCCCCGATCGGTGGCCTGGGCGCCGAGTGTGGAGCTGAGCGACGCGGTGCGCGACCTGGCCCGGGAGCTGGGCGTCACGGTGAACACAGTCCTGCAAGCAGCATGGGCGATCGTGCTGGGTCAGCTGGCCCGCCGCCGGGACGTTGTCTTCGGGACGACGGTCGCGGGGCGGCCGGCCGAGCTGCCGGGCATGGAGGACATGCTGGGCCTCTTCATCAATACGGTCCCCGTGCGGGTGCGGCTCGAGGCCACGCAGCCGGTGGCCCAGCTGCTGACCGAACTGCAGGCGGAACAGTCGGGGTTACTCGATCACCAGTATCTCGGCCTTACGGAGATCCAGCGGCTGGCAGGCGCGGGCGCGAGCTTCGACACGCTGCTGGCGTTCGAGAACTTCCCAGGCGACCCGGATGTGCCGTCGTCGCTGGAGTCCGTGGCCGTCACGGGTGCGGGGATGCGGGAGTCGACAAACTTCGCGCTGGCGCTGGGCGTGGACCCCTCCGACCTGAACCTTCGGCTCGACTATCGCCCCGACCTTTTCGACGAGGACACCGCCCGGGCGTTGACCGGCCGGTTGGTGCGGGTGCTGGAGCAGGTTGCGGCGGATCCGCGGGTGCGGGTGAGCGAGCTCGACTTGCTCGGTGCGGATGAGCGGGCGCTGGTGGTAGGGGAGTGGAACGCCACCGCGAGGCCGGTCGGACCGCTCGCCGTGCCCGAGCGTTTCCAGGAGTGGGCAGTCCGGGCCCCGGAGGCGGTCGCGGTGCGCTGCGGGGCGGAGGACGTCTCGTACGGGGAGCTGGAGGCCCGGTCGAATCGGCTGGCCCGCTACCTGCGTCGTCAGGGTGTGGGCCGGGAGTCGCGGGTGGGTCTGCGGTTGCCGCGCGGTGTCGACACGGTGACGTCGATGCTGGCGGTGTGGAAGGCCGGTGGTGCGTATGTGCCGCTGGACCCTGAGTACCCGGCCGACCGGCTGGAGTTCATGACGGTCGACAGTGGCGCGTCCTTGGTGATCGACGCGGAGTGGTTGGCGAGGGCCGAGGGCGCGATTGTCGCCGAGCCCGACGCGTCGCTTGAGGCCGTGGTGGATGCCGGTCAGTTGGCGTACGTCATCTACACCTCGGGGTCGACGGGCCGTCCGAAGGGTGTGGCGGTGGCGCATCGGGGTGTGGCCAATCTGGTCGAGGCGATGGGGCCTGTGCTGGGTGCCGGTCCCGGTGAGGTGACGTTGCAGTTCGCGTCGTTCAGCTTCGATGCCTCGGT
>NZ_JBHYIG010000438.1:0-4957 GCF_042740015.1 Streptomyces sp. NPDC059037 | reverse complement strand
CCCCGCCCGGCGGCGGCCCCCGACGCGACGTCCTCGCCGAGGCCGAGCGGCTGTACGAGAAGAACTCGACGGCCATCACCGTCGCCCGCGACCACGGCCTTCTCATCCGAGCCGGCTTCGTCGTCGGCCACATCGGCATGACCCGGTCCCTGCTGGAGGAGAACCTCCAGCGGATCCTCGCACTGATCTCCGAGGGCGGCGCGTACGGCGTCTTCTCCGCGGTCGACGTCGAGGTGCTCTCCCCGCAGCCCGGCGCCCGCGACTACACCTACCTCACCGACCCGGCCGCCGCACAGACCGCCGCATCCCGGCTGGGCCTGAGCATCGCCGACGAACCGCTCCTCGCCAAGATCGCCCAGCGCTGGAGCGGGCAGGCCGTCATCCCGCCGGAGGACGCCATGCGCGACTACGCCACGGCGCTGATGCCCGAGGTGTCCTTCGAGGACCTTGCCGCAGCTCGCGCGACGATCCGCGCCCACGCCAAGGCCTGCGGTGTCGTCATCGGCGAGTAGCTGCCCAGTCCACCGTGCCGCACCGAGGAGGACCGCATGCGTCTGACCCCCGCCGAAAGCGACCGGCTTCAGCTGTACCTGGCCACCCTGCTCGCCCGGGAACGCTGCGGCCGTGGCCTGCAGCTCAATGTGCCCGAGGCGACCGCGCTCATTGCTCACGCCGCCTGCGAGGCCGCTCGGGACGGCGCCCGCGTGGACGAAGCGGTCACCGCGGCCCGTCAGGTCCTCACCGCCGCCGACGTCCTGCCCGGCGTGGCACACCTGCTCACCGAGATTCAGGTCGAGGCCGTCTTCGACGACGGCACCAAACTCATCGTCGTCACGGACCCCATTCCAGCCCTCGGCGACCCGCAGTCCGCACCAGGCGCCGTCCTGGCCGCCCCCGTCTCCGTCCCCGAGTACGCCGACCCGGTCACGATCACGGTCACCAACACCGGCAGCGTGCCCGTCAGCGTCGGCAGCCACTTCCACTTCTTCGAAGCGAACCGGGCTCTCGCCTTCGACCGCGCCGCTGCCTACGGCACCCGCCTTGCCATCCCGGTCGGCTCGGTGACTGTCTTCGACCCCGACACACCCCGCACCGTGACCCTCACACCACTGGGCGGCGACCGCATCGTCATCGGCTTCGCCGGACTCGTCGACGGCCCCCTGGACGTGCCCGGCGCACGCGAGCGGGCCCTGCACCGCGCCCACACCGACGGCTACCTCGACACCGGCTCCGCCGCCCAGGAAGGCCACCCCGCATGAACAGCCTGCGCTACACCGAGCTCCACGGCCCCACCACCGGCGACCGGATCCGCCTCGCCGACACCGGCCTGATCCTGTGCGTGGAGGACGACGCGCAGCTGCGCGGTGAGGAGTTCGTGACCGGCTACGCCAAGACCGCCCGCGACGGTATGCACATGAAGGCCGAACTCACCCCCGACACCTGCGACCTCGTCGTCTCCAACGTGATCCTGGTCGACCCCGTCGCCGGAATCCGCAAGGTGTCCCTCGGTATCAAGGACGGCCGCATCCACTCGATCGGCCGGGCCGGAAACCCGGACACCCTCAACGCGGTCGACGTTGTCGTGGGCACCGGCACCACCGTCATCGCCGGGGAAGGCCTCATCGCCACGCCCGGCATCGTCGACACCCACGTCCACCTCGTCTCCCCGCGCATCCTGGACGCCGCGCTCGCAGCCGGCGTCACCACCGTTGTGAGCCAAAACTTCGGCCCGACCTGGGGCTGCGGCGTGACCGCACCCACCGAACTGCACCACGCCCTGCGCGCCTTCGACGCCTGGCCCGTGAACATCGCCCTGTTGGCCCGAGGCTCCAGCGCCCACCCCGCCGGACTCGTCCGAGCACTGGTCGAAGGCGGCGCGTCCGGCTTCAAGGTCCACGAGGACATGGGAGCCCACGCCCGCGCCCTGGACACTGCACTGACCGTCGCCGACGAACACGACGTCCAAGTCGCCCTGCACAGCGACACCCTCAACGAAGCCCTCTACGTCAACGACACCCTCGCCGTCATCGCCGGTCGAACCTTGCACGCCTTCCACGTTGAAGGCTGCGGCGGCGGACACGCCCCCAATGTGCTGCAGATGGCCGGGGTCCCCAACATCATCGGCTCCTCCACAAACCCCGGCCTCCCCTTCACCCGCGACACCGCCGCCGAACACCTCCACATGATCGCCACCGTCCACCGGCTCGACCCCGGCAGCCCCGACGCCCTGCGCCTGGCCGCCGACCGGATCCGCACCGGCACCCTCGGCGCCGAAGACGTTCTGCACGACCTCGGCGTCATCCCCATCACGTCCTCGGACTCCCAGGCCATGGGCCGCATCGGCGAGACCGTGCGCCGCACCTTCGGCGTCGCTGCCAAGATGAAAGCCATCGACCCCGAGCCGAGGGCCGACGACAACGAGCGCATCCTGCGCTACCTCGCCAAGCTCACCATCAACCCCGCCCTCGCCCACGGCATGGCCCACGAGATCGGCGCCCTCACCCCCGGACGCCTCGCCGACATCGTGCTGTGGGACCCGCGCTACTTCGGCGCCAAGCCCCACTTGGTCCTCAAGGCCGGCTACCCCGCCTACGGCGTCACGGGAGACCCCAATGCCTCCACCGAATCCTGCCAACCCCTCGTCCTGGGAGCACAGTTCGGCTCCTTCGGGGAGACCGCGGCTGACCTGTCCGTCGCCTTCGTCAGCCAGGCCGCCCACGCCAGCGGCACTGACCAACTACCCACCCGCCGCCGACGCGTCCCCGTACGCGACACCCGCAGAATCGGGCTGGCCACTATGCGCCTCAACGACCGCACCGGCAACGTCCGGGTGGCCTCCAACGACGGCCGCGTCACCCTCGACGACACCCCCATCAGCTCGCCGCCCGCCGAGCACACCGCTCTCAGCCGCCTCTACTTCCTGTGACCGGCCACCCCACCGAACAGGCCCGCCCGAAGGAGTCCGCCATGCCCCGGAGCACCGCTGCAGCCGAGCTTCTCGCACACGCCCGCGCCACCATCGACCTGCCCGGCGACGCCGTCAAGACCCTGACCGCGCTGTACACGGGGGCCACCGACTTCTTCACCCAGGACGAGGGCGTCAAGCGCACCCACGGCAGCGACGACTTCACCTACGGCTTCCGTCCGTACGGCCGCCAGTACTCCATCAGCCCCGACCGGCCCGACATGAACGAGAGCTTCACCTACTGGGCGGACAACCCCGCCACGGTCCCGCACCACGACGCCCCCAGCGTCACGCCGTTTCTCCAAGCCCTCCACGACTACTGGGCCGTGGCCGCCGGCATCACAGAGAACGTGCTCACTGACCTGTCGGCCCACTACCGGCAGCAGACGGAATCAGCCGTGCCGTTCCGGGACTACTCCTACCTGGAGATCAACTGGTACCACCCCAGCGACCGCGACCTGCTCCAGGATCGGCACGAGGACGGTCACCTACTCACCCTGGCCGTCTCCGACGGACCGGGGCTGGAGATCGAAACCGACGGGTGGATGAGCCCCGTCCCCGTCCACGACAGCCAGCTCCTGGCGATGCCCGGCAGCCTCCTCACCGCGATGACTGATGACGACATCCCCCCGCTCTACCACCAGGTCCGCAACCACCTGCTCCCGCAGCGCCTGACCGTGCTCTTCCTGGCCAACCCGCCCCTCGACCGGCCCGTGCCACCCCTCGCGAGCCGCGAGGGACGGGCCGTCGACGTCGCGCAGCTCGCCCGCACCAACGGGGCAATGTTCGGTCTCCCCGCAGCACCGAGCCGCCCCGCTGAGCAGGCTGACGGCCAGCGCACCTGAATCCGGACGTCAGGCCAGTGCCCGGTCGAAGACCTCACGGTGCGCGTAGACGAAGCGGTGCTCCCGCTTACTCCAGGCGATCCGGTCGGCCAGAACGTCCGGCGCGGCGGGGGCAGTCTCCGGGTGTGCCAGGCACTCCGCCCAGAAGCGGACGTTGCGCGACTGGCGCTCGAGGATGCAGTCGGCCAGCGCGCGGCGCTCGGCCTCCTCCAGCCCGTACACGTCGGCGATGAGCCGTACCTGGGCCGCCTGGTCTGCCAAAGCCATGACCTGCTTGGACGAGATCGACCACGTCCAGGCCATGTACGCGACGTCCTCAAGCCGACCACCCGCAGCGGCCTGCTCGAAGTCGATAAAGGCAACCGGGATACCGTTCTGGAAGACCGCATTGTTCGGCCCAGGGTCGTGGTGGCACACCACATCGAACCGGCCGGCCAGATTGCTGCCGCGCGTCGCGTCATGCATCTCACGCAGAAGGCGAGCAGCTGCCCGAACCTGATCGTCCGACCAAGGCTGAAATTTCGCCGGAACGTCGCCGTCGATATAGGTGAGAATGTCCTTGCCGTCCACCTGGCCCAAATATTTCGGGGCGCCGCGGAAATTCTGCTGCTCAAAGATTTTCAGAAGGGAAGCCATGAATTCCGATGAATCCGAAGCGGGCCGCAGCACCGTGTCATCTCTTCGGAGGACTTCCGAGGCCATGCGACCCCCGGTCAGTGCGACTGCACCACCAGACGCATCAGTCATTGCCGCCGCTCCCACACCTTGATCACCAATAGACTCGCGCACATCGCGCAGCTCTCATTCACGCAAGGACATCCAGAGTCCGTCCTGCAACCCGAGCGAGCGTAGCGGAGCCAGGGGCGGCGGCGGCCCAAGCTCGGCGAAGTAGACACCTTGGTGTGGAAAGCACGCCGTTTTCAAGATCGGTCTTTTCCGGGGAACGCTCGGGAGGAGACCTCTTCTGATTGCGGCCAACCAGCGGTGACAGGTTCTGAGCGTCTCCCGAGTGACCTGTGGGTGAGCTTCTCGGCGCGGAGTGTCACCCGCAAGATGGCGCAGAGTCGACAGCAGCCTGCGGGCCCCGCCGCCCCCCCCCCGCGCGGGGGGGCGCCCCCCCCCCCAGTGGAGGGGGCCACCCCGGCGA
>NZ_JBHYIG010000437.1:0-5004 GCF_042740015.1 Streptomyces sp. NPDC059037 | reverse complement strand
GGCGTAATCCACCGCGATACGACGCGCCTGAATCCCGTCGGCCTCACACCCGGCCATGAGAGCGTCCAACTCGTCCGGAGCACCGGACACCACGACCTGCTCGGGACCGTTGACCACAGCGATCTGCAGACCGTCCGACAGACGGCCCACCACCCGCTCCTCGGGCGCCAGGACAGACACCATGCCGCCACGCCCCGACAGCCGCAGAATCGCCCGGCTCCGCAACGCCACGACCCGCGCCGCATCCTCCAGCGACAGACCACCCGCAACACACGCGGCCGCGATCTCACCCTGCGAATGCCCCACCACCGCAGCAGGCCGCACACCCAACGACCGCCACAACTCAGCCAGCGACACCATCACCGCGAACAACACCGGCTGCACCACATCAACCCGCCGGAACGCCTCCTCATCCCCCTCCCGCACAACCTCCAGCAGCGACCAGCCATCCACGTACGGATCCAAAGCGGCAGCACACTCCGCCATCCGCCCCGCGAACACCGGCGAAAACTCCAGAAGTTCACGCGCCATACCAACCCACTGCGAACCCTGACCCGGGAACACGAAGACGGCACCCCCGGACGCACCGGACCGCGCACGCCCCTCGACCACGTTCGCGCCAGGACTGCCCGCCGCCAACTCGCCGAGGCGCGCGGCCAGTTCAGGGCCGTCGGCGCCCAGGACGACGGCCCGGTGCTCCAGGGTGGCCCGGCCGTGGACCAGGGAGTGGGCCACGTCGCGCGGGTCGAGTTCGGAGCCCTCGGTGACCCGGGCGAGCAGTCGGGTCGCCTGTTCCGCGAGCGCCGCCTCGCTCCGGCCCGAGAGGACCCACGGCAGGGTGGCGCCATGCCGCACCGGCTCGGCGGCCGGTGGCGTTTCCTCCGCGACCGGCGCCGCTTCGATGATCACGTGTGCGTTGGTGCCGCTGTAGCCGAAGGACGAGACGCCGGCCCTGCGCGGGCGGTCGGTCCGCGGCCACGGTCTGTTCTCCGTGAGGAGCCTGACCTGGCCCTCGGTCCAGTCGACGTGCTGCGAGGGTTCGTCCACGTGCAGGGTGGACGGCAGGACGCCGTGCCGTATGGCCTGCACCATCTTGATGATGCCCGCGACGCCCGCCGCGGCCTGCGTGTGACCGATGTTGGACTTCAGCGAGCCGAGCCACAACGGCCGGTCCTCGCCCCGCCCTTGGCCGTACGTGGCAAGGAGCGCCTGCGCCTCGATCGGGTCGCCGAGCGTCGTGCCGGTGCCGTGTCCCTCGACGACGTCCACGTCGTCGGTGGAGAGCCGCGCACTGGCCAGGGCGTCCTGGATCACCCGCTGCTGCGCCGGGCCGTTGGGCGCCGTCTGGCCGTTGGACGCGCCGTCCTGGTTGACCGCGGTGCCGCGGACGACCGCGAGGACCCGGTGGCCGTTGCGCTCGGCGTCCGAGAGCCGCTCAAGGACCAGCACGCCCACGCCCTCACCCCAGCCGGTGCCGTCCGCGGCCGTGGCGTACGACTTGCAGCGGCCGTCGGCGGCGAGGCCGCGCTGGCGGGAGAACTCGACGAAGACGCCGGGCGTGGAGAGCACCGTCACGCCGCCGGCCAGGGCCAGCGTGGACTCGCCGTCCCGCAGCGAGCGCACCGCCTGGTGCAGCGCGACAAGCGACGACGAGCACGCCGTGTCGACCGTGACGGCGGGGCCCTGCAGGCCGAGGGTGTAGGAGACGCGTCCGGAGACGAGGCTGCCGACGCTGCCGCCGCCGGGGTCGTAGTCGTGGTGGAAGGAACCGGCGAAGACTCCGGTGCGGCTGTCCTTGAGGGTCTGCGGGTTGATCCCCGCGCTCTCCAGGGCCTGCCACGAGGCTTCGAGCATCAGGCGCTGCTGCGGGTCCATGCCCTGCGCCTCGCGCGGGGTGATCCCGAAGAACGCCGGGTCGAAGTCGGCGGCGTCGTCGAGGAATCCACCGGAGCGGGTGTAGGTCTTGCCGGGGTTTCCCGGTTCCGGGTCGTACAGCGCGTCGACGTCCCAGCCGCGGTCGGCGGGGAACTCGCCGATCGCGTCCTGTCCCTTGACGACGACGTCCCAGAGGTGGTCCGGCGACGACACGCCGCCGGGCAGCCGGCAGCTCATGCCGACGATCGCCACGGGCTCGTCGCGGCGGCCCTCCACGGCCTGCAGCCGGCCGCGCGTGACGTGCAGTTCCTCGGAGACCGCCTTGAGGTACTTGAGCAGCTCGTCTTCGGTGGGCATGAAATCACTCTCAACTCGGGTCGGTGGGCGATGCGTCGCCGGTGCTTGTGTCGCCGTCGGTTGCGTCGCCGGTGCTTGCGTCGCCGGAGATGGAGATGCCGAGGCTGTTGGTGACGAAGTCGAGGACTTCCGCCGCGGACGCGGATTCGAGGGCGGCCGGTGCCGGATCCCCGGCCGCACGTGCCATGGACTCTCCGTTCGCCCATGGCTCCGACATGCCGCGGACGGTCTCGGCCAGCGCGGCTCGTTGCGCGCCGGTGAGCTCCAGTGCGGCCAGGTGGCTCCTGATCCTGGTGAGGTCGGCCATGACCCGCTCGTAGTCCGGCTCCTCGGTGTCCCGCGGGTCGGCGGGCGCCGGGGCGATACGGCCGAGCAGATGGTCGACGAGGGCGAGCGGGCTCGGGTGGTCGAAGACCGCCGTCGCGCTCAGCTTCACGCCCGTACGGTTGTTGATCCTGTTGCGGAGTTCGACGGCGGTCAGCGAGTCGAAGCCGAGGTCGCGGAAGGCCCCTTCGGCGGAGACGCCGCGCGGGTCGCTGTGCCCGAGGACCAGGGCGACGTCGGTCAGGACCAGGTCGAGCAGGAGGGCGCGCCGCTGCTCGGCCGGAAGACCGCGCAGCCTGCTCTCCAGGGACTCGTCCCGCGCCGCCGTGACACCCGCCGCGGCCCGCCGGTTCGGGGCGGGCGCCAGGTCCCGCAGGAGCGGCGGTACGGACTCGGCGGCGCGGAGCGCGGCGGTGTCGACGCGTACCGGCACGACGTTGGGCAGGGCGCCGGCGAGCGCCCGGTCGAAGGCGGCGAGGCCCTCGTCGGTCGCGGTGGGCAGCAGTCCCGTGCGGGCGATCCGGCCGAGGTCGGCGGTGCCGAGTCCGGCCGTCATCGTGCTGGACTGCGTCCACATGCCCCAGGCGATGGAGACCGCGGGCCGTCCCGCCGCGTGCCGGCGGGCGGCGAACGCGTCCAGGTAGGCGTTGGCGGCGGCGTAGTTCGCCTGGCCCGCCGAGCCGAGGACACCGGCCACCGACGAGAACACCACGAAGGCCGCGAGGTCCGCGTCGGCGGTCAGCTCGTGCAGGGCGTCGACCGCGTCCGCCTTCGGGCGCAGCACGGTGGCGAGCCGCTCCGGCGTCAGGGCTTCGAGGACCCCGTCGTCGAGGACTCCGGCCGTGTGCACCACGGCGGTCGGCGGATGCTCCGCGGGGATACGGGCCAGGGCGCGGGCGAGCTGCTCTCGGTCCGCGACGTCGCAGGCCACCGAGTCCACCCGTACGCCGCTGTCCACCAGGTCGCTCGGTGCGTCGCCGCCGCTGCGGCTGAGCAGCAGGACGTTGCGTACGCCGTGCTCGGAGACGAGCCGCCGCAGGACGAGGCGGCCCAGGGTGCCGCTCGCGCCGGTGACGACGACGGTGCCTTCCCGGTCGAGCGGACGGGGAAGGGTCAGGACCGAGCCGCCGGTCCGCCCGCCCTCGCCGAGCCGGCGGTAGGCGTCGGCCGCCGCACGCATGTCGTACGCCGTGACCGGCACCGGACGCAGCACGCCGGTGGCGAAGAGCCCGCCGAGTTCGGCGATGACGGCTTGCTGCCGGGCGGTGTCGATGGCGGCGGGCGGGGTCGGGCCGGAGGCCGTGGTCGGGGTCGGCGTCGGCGTCGGGTCGGCACCGGCAGTCGTCGCCGAGTCGGCGCCAGTGGCCGAGGCCGGGACGCCACCGATGGCCGGGGCCCAGTCGGCGCCAGTGGCCGAGGCCGAGACGGCGCCAGTGCCGGCGCCGACGGCCGAGCCCGTGCCTGCGCCGGTCACCGGGCCAGTGCCCACAGCCACGAACCGGCCCCCCTCGGCGAGCAGCGCCGCCGAGGCGTCGGCGTCCCTGCCGCTCCCCTCCTGGGCCAGGATCACGTCCAGGCCCGTGGGCACCTTGCGCACGATGTCGCCGGCCTCCGGTTCGGCGATGTGCGCCGCGTCGAGGCCGCTGTCGCGCAGGGTGTCCCACGCCGTCCGGGGCGCGGTGGCGAACACCTCGGCGCCCAGGTGGCGGGCGATCTGGACCGCGGCGAGGCCGATGGCGTCGCCGCCGGAGTGGATCAACACCCGCTGCCCGGAGCGCAGTTCAGCCTCGTCCACCAAGGCGTGCCAGGCGGTGAGGAAGGCCCGCGGGAGCGCCGCGGCCTCGGCGAAGGTCGCGCCCCGCGGGACGCGGGCCACGGAACGGTGGTCGGTGACCGCCGCCCGGCCCAGGGCGCCGCCCTGCGGGAACACGCCCCACACGCGGTCGCCCACGGCCACGCCGGTGACGGCCGCACCGGCCTCCGTCACGACACCCGCGCCCCCGGTGCCCGGCGTACCGGTCCCGGCGGTCAGGTCGTCGCGGGCGATCCCGGCGGCCCGCATCGACACCCGGATCTCCTGCGGGCCGAGCGGCCCGGCGGGCGCCGGTTCGGCGGTGACGGCGAGCCCGTCGGTGCCGCCGTCACCGGTCGTCGCAAGGCGCCACTGCGGGGCGTCCGGCAGTGTCAGGGTCTGCGCCGTGGAGCGGACGAGCCTCGGTGCGAACACCTGCCCGTCGCGTACGGCGACCTGAGGTTCGCCGGAAGCGACGGCCGCCGCGTCCGCCGCCGCGGACCCGGGGGGGACCACCACGTTCAAGAGCCGGCCCCGGGGGTGGGCCAGGGGCGACCGCGGGACCCCCCCCCCCTGTGTCTTATAAACAAAAGAAGCAGCCGCCCACAAAGCACGTGTATATCTACGTTGGCGGCGGGTCAAGAAAAAAGATGTGT
>NZ_JBHYIG010000436.1:0-5134 GCF_042740015.1 Streptomyces sp. NPDC059037 | reverse complement strand
GCGCCCACCCCCCTCTCGCGCGCTGCCCCCAGCCGCGCGGGGGGTGGCGGGGGGGGGGGGCCCACCCGCTGTTCTCGCCCGCGCGCTTCGCCCCGTTTGGGGGGGCGGCCCCTCCTCTCCCCCCCCCCCCCCACCTGCGAGATCTAGCCGAAGTTCAGCGCACCGGGCGGCAGCGCCGGGACAAGACCCTCCGCGGCGGCCCGTGTCAGCAGCCCCCGGACCGCCGCGTATCCGCTCTCGCCGAGATCCGCGGTGAACTCGTTCACGTACAGACCGATGTGCTGGTCGGCGACCGCCGGGTCCATCTCCTGCGCGTGCTCCAGGACATAGGGCCGGGACGCCTCGGGGTCGTCCCAGGCCATGCGCACGGAGGTCCGCGCCGCGTCGGCGAGCTGCCGCAGCCGCTCGGCGCCGAGCGACCGCTTGGCGATGATCGCGCCGAGCGGGATCGGCAGGCGCGTCGTCTGCTCCCAGTGCTCGCCCATGTCGGCGAGGCAGTGCAGGCCGTAATTCTGGTAGGTGAAGCGCGCCTCGTGGATGACGAGCCCCGCGTCGACCTTTCCGTCCCGCACCGCGGGCATGATCTGGTCGAAGGGCAGCACCACGATCTCGCCGACGCCACCGGTGAGGGTGTCCGCGGCCCACAGCCGGAAGAGCAGATACGCAGTCGACTTCTCGCTCGGCACCGCCACCGTCTTGCCGGTGAGGTCGATCCCGGCCTCCCGGGTGAGCACCAGCGGGCCGCAGCCCCGCCCGAGCGCCCCGCCGCACGGCAGCAGCGCGTACTCGTCGAGGACCCAGGGCAGCACGGCGTACGACACCTTCAGGATGTCGAACTCGCCGCGCTCCGCCATGCCGTTGGTGATGTCGATGTCCGCGAAGGTGACGTCGAGCTCGGGCGCGCCGGGCACCCGGCCGTGCGCCCAGGCGTCGAAGACGAACGTGTCGTTGGGGCAGGGCGAGTACGCGATCTGCAGCGGCCGGTCCACCTGGGCCTGGGTCTCAGTCATGCCTCTTCCAACTCTCCAGTACGGGCGCGAACTTCCCGAACGCGTCAGTCAGCGCCGCGAGCGCGTCGCCGATCCGCCAGGCGTCGCGGTCCCGCGGCCCGACGGCGTTGGAGACCGCGCGGATCTCCAGGACGGGCAGTCCGTACGCGGCGGCCGCCTCGGCGACCCCGAACCCCTCCATGGCCTCGGCGAGCGCACCGGGGTGGCGCCGCCGCAGCTCGGCGGCGCGCTCGGCGGAGCCGGTCACGGTGGAGACGGTGAGGACGCCGCCCGCGCGGCCGCCGGTCGCCGCGGCCACGTCGCGTACGAGGGACGGCGGCGGGAGGTGGGTGACGGCACCGAACCCGAGCTCGGTGACCGGCAGGAACCCGTCGGGCGTCTGGGCGCCCAGATCGGCCGCGGTGATCTCGTCGGCGACGACGAGGGAGCCGACGGGCGCGCCGGTCTTGAAGCCGCCGCCGATTCCGGCGGAGACGACGAGGTCGTACGTGCCGCGCGCGAGGGCGGCCGCGGTGTGCGCG
Organism: Streptomyces sp. NPDC059037; assembly: GCF_042740015.1. Classification (NCBI taxonomy): domain Bacteria; kingdom Bacillati; phylum Actinomycetota; class Actinomycetes; order Kitasatosporales; family Streptomycetaceae; genus Streptomyces; species Streptomyces sp. NPDC059037. The sequence continues at coordinate 3,603 of NZ_JBHYIG010000436.1, read as the reverse complement.
GCAGCGGCGGCGGGGCCCACACCGGCGGCGACGACATCGCCGTATTCAGCAGGCAGGCCCTTGGCCACCGCGTCCCGTTCGGCCGGGACGGCGGTGGCCACCAGAACACGTACCGAAGCCGTGGTCAGGAGTCCTTCTTGAGCTTGAACGACCACAGGCCCGTCGCCTTGGACCCGGAGCCCTTGCCGCCCTCGAGCAGGCTGACGGTGGTGGCGTTGGTGCCGCCGCCGTACTGCTGGTTGAAGAAGACGCTGCCCGGGATGACGACGTAGGTCTTGTCGCTTGCCTCGGTGAGCGGCTGACCGTTCATCAGGAGCGTCCAGCCCTTCTCGGCGATCTCCGGGTCGACGCCGAAGCGGACCTTCTCGTCGGGATCGACCTTGATGGACTTGACGTCCTTGTCCTTCAGGCAGCCCTGCAGCTGGGACTGCTTGAGCTCCTCGCCGTCGTTGTAGCAGGAGGCCTCGGTGTTCACCGAGTTGCTGCCGACGGTGACGGTGGCGAGCGGCGTCGGCTTGTCGCAGGCGGACAGGACGAGGAGTCCGGCGGAGACAGCGCCAATGGCAGCCACGGAACGGCGGCGGCGCGCCGAGCTGTGAACGTGTGCGGCTCCGCCGCGGAGCAGGGAGGTCATGGGCGAAGGCTATCGGGCACCTCGTGCCGTCCTGCCACGTGGGGGTCGCGGCGTGCCGCACCCCGCGATGTGACGGGCTCACGCCACCCGGCGCCGCTGCGGTCCGCTGTGCCGGGCCGCCGCGAGCAGGCCCCGCACGGTCGAAAGCCAGCCGATGGCGACGATCGCGGCGGCCACCGAGAGGCCGAGCGACCCGTTCAGCGGCAGCGCCATGCCGATGCCGCCGCCGATCACCCAGGCCACCTGAAGCATCGTCTCCGAGCGGGCGAAGGCGGAGGTCCGCACCTCTTCCGGGACGTCCCGCTGGATCAGCGCGTCCAGGGACAGCTTCGACATGGCCTGCGCGAAGCCCGCGACGGCGCCCAGGCAGGCGACGCCGACCGCCGAGAAGAACAGCGCGGCGGTGATCGCGACGGCGAGGACGAAGGCGACGACGGTCACGATGATGAGCTCCGGCGCCCGCTTCTTCAGCCCGGCACCGACGGCCGTGCCGAGCGCGTTCCCCACGCCGGCCGCGATCCCCACTATCCCCAGGGACACCGCCGCGCTCTGCCCGGCGAGCGGCTCCTCGCGCAGCAGAAAGGCGAGGAAGAAGATGAGAAACCCGGAGAGACAGCGCAGCGAGGCGTTGACGGCGAGGGCGTGGGTGACGGCCGGTCCGACGGTACGCAGCCCCAGCTTCCGCTTCTTGGACGTGTCCGCCGCGGCTTCGGCCCGCGCGTGCAGATGCAGATGCTCCTCGTCGGCGGCGAGCAGCGCCTTGCTCTCGCCCTTCGCGGAGTCGACCTTGGGCGGCAGCGAGAGGGACAGGAACATCCCGACGACGAAGATCACAAAGGCGCCGTAGAGCGGCCAGCGCGGCCCGAGCGCCTGCAGCCCCGCCCCGATGGGCGCGGCGATACCGGTGGCGAGCAGCCCACCCAGGGTGACTCTGGAATTGGCCTTGACCAGCGAGAACCCGGCGGGCAGGAGTCTGGGCACGACAGCGCTGCGGACGACCCCGTAGGCCTTGGAAGCGACGAGCACCCCCAGCGCGGCGGGATAGAGCTCGATGCTCCCCGTGATCACCGCTTCCGACAGGAGCAGGGCGAGCAGCGCTCGGGCCAGCATCGCGGCGGCCATCGCATAGCGGCGGCCGTGCGGGAGGCGGTCCAGAAGCGGGCCGATGACGGGGGCCAGGAGGGTGAAGGGCGCCATGGTGATGGCGAGATAGAGGGCGACACGGCCGCGGGCCTCGTCCGTCGGCACCGAGAAGAACACGGTCGACGCGAGCGCGACGGTGATCATGACGTCGCCCGCGCCGTTGACGGCGTGCAGCTCGATGAGCTTGCCGAGCCCGGACTCGCCCGCGCCGTGCGCGTGCGTGGCCTTCCTGATGCCGCGGGCGGTACCGGTGAAGGGCAGATGCAGGGCACGCCCGACGGAACGGACGGCCCTGCTCAGCGCCGAGCCCGCTCCGCTGTTTCCCTGAGAGGACCTTGCGGCGGCCACCTCGTCATAGTGCCCTCTATTGGGCCGCGCTAGTGCGCATCGACAGCCGGGTACGCGGGGTAATCGGGTGGGTGGGCGGGAAAATCCCCCGCGAAGCGGCGGGCACGGGCGGCCCCGTGCCACAGGGGCCGGGCACGCCGGTGTAGGCCCAGGGGCCAGGAGAAGGTAGCGTGCGTAGCGCGCCTGCGGCGGTAGTTCTTGGCCGCGCGCCTCTCGCTCATCCCGCAGAATGGATGACGTAGGTGCGCCCGAGGACGTTCGGGCGCGGACGTCGACGCGGCCCATTGGTCCGCTCCGTCCGCACTCCCGCGTATGGGTGGCGCACTCGTGAGACGGCGTAGGAGAGAAGCGATACCTGTGAGCGCAGCGACAACGCGAAGCCGTACCCCGCGTACCCCGCGTACTCCCGACCGCCTGTGCGCCGAGGCGGTGGGAATGGCCCGTGAGGCGGCCGAGGAGGCCGCCGCACCGGGTGTCGTCGGTGAGCACGTCGATGTCGTGGTCGAGGGCGACCGCGTGGTCACACACCTGTTCGAATGCAAGGAGTTCGGCTACCGGGGCTGGCGCTGGGCGGTGACGGTGGCGCGCGCCTCGCGGGCCAAGTTCGTCACGCTCGACGAGACGGTGCTCCTGCCGGGCCCCGACGCCTTGCTGGCCCCCGAGTGGGTGCCGTGGAGCGAGCGCCTGCGCCCCGGCGACATGGGCCCGGGCGACCTCCTCCCGACCGACGCCGAGGACCTCCGCCTGGAGCCCGGCTTCTCCGGCGAGGAGGAGCCGCCGCCGAATTCCGCGGTCTCCGAGGAGATGGCGGAGCTGGTCGAGGCGGAGGACGCCGAGGTGACGTCGGGGCCGCCTGCCGAGCTCCCGATGGCCCCCGCGCGCGGCTCCATCGCCGCGATCGCCGACGAGCTCGGCATGCGCAGGGCCCGTGTCCTTTCGCGGTACGGCCTGCATGCCGCGGCCGATCGCTGGGAGGAGACGCACGGCGCGAAGACCGCGATGGCGCAGGCGGCGCCCGCGACCTGCGTCAGCTGCGGCTTCCTCGCCCCGATCGGTGGGTCGCTCGGCCAGGCGTTCGGGGTGTGCGCGAACGAGTTCGGTCCTGCGGACGGCCAGGTGGTGTCTCTCGCGTACGGCTGCGGGGGCCATTCCGAGGCGGCCGTCATGCCGCGCCCCTCGCGCCCCGCGGAACCGGTCCTCGACGAGACCCGCGTCGACGTACTCCCCCTGCGCCCGTCCCCCGACTCGGGCTCGGTCCCCCCGGAGGGCCCGAGCGAGGACCTCGGCCACTCCTGAGCTCCCGCTGGGGGCAGCCGACTCCTGGGTGGGCCCGCGGTCCCTTCGCGCTGTTCACCTTCGTCTGCGGCCAGTCGGTTCCCTACCGCGCTCCGCGCGGATCTTTTTTTGCCCCCCCCCCCCCCCCCCCCCCCCCCGCCCCAAGCGCGGGGGTTAAAAAAAACAGCGCGCCCCCCCCCCAC
>NZ_JBHYIG010000435.1:0-5173 GCF_042740015.1 Streptomyces sp. NPDC059037 | reverse complement strand
GTGGGGGCGGCTTATCCGGGGGGTGGGGGGGCGTGCGGGCCCGGGGGCGGGGGGGGACCCCCCGGGCGGCGCCGGGGGGGACCCGGGGCGCCGGCCGGGGGGTGTCCGGGCTCGTGCCGCGTTGGGTGTGGCCCGGTACAGGCCGAGCACCTCGCGCAGGTGGGCCGCTATCGACGGCGAACCGGGCGACCTGGCCAGGGAACGCGTGCCGATAGGCGAGTTCGCCAGCGCGCGAGGGCGCCCACGTCAGCGGTCAGCGGGACGAGGCGTCATTCGCGCAGCACTGCTTTGAGGGCGCGGGAGTTCGCTGGCGGTATGTATCTGGTGGGAGTCAGCGCTGTGCGAGGAAGGCAGTGAGGTAAGACGCCTGGTTTGCGGCACAGAGGCCGACAGGTTCAGGTTGCTTCACGACGGTTCCCGCGAGCCGGACGGAAGTGGGACGACCCGAACCGCGTCCTCGCACTCCAGGGAGCGGGGACCCACGAGCGGTACCGGCCGGGCGTGCTTGGATGGACCTGTGGCCCAGACAATCGATACACCGTTCGTCGGCCGGGCAAACGAACTCACCCGGCTCACCGGCGTGCTGGAGCGGGCCGCGGCCGGCGACCCGCGCGCTGTCCTCGTGGCCGGGGACGCCGGCGTCGGCAAGACCCGCACGCTGACCGTGGCCGCGGCGCACGCCGCCACCACCGGCATGACCGTCCTGACCGGCCACTGCGTGGACCTCGGGGACGTCGGCCTGCCCTACCTCCCGTTCACGGAGATCCTCGGTGCGGCCGCCGCCGACGAACGGCTCGCCCCGGCCTTCGCCGCGTACCCTGCGGTGGAGCGCCTGATCGGCACGGCAGCGGGGGCAGGCCCCGTGTCCGACGCCGGCAACCGCCTCCAGCTCTTTGAGGGGATCGCCGGACTCCTCGCCGACCTGACGGCCCTGGCCCCGCTTCTCCTGGTCATCGAGGACCTCCACTGGGCGGACCAGTCGTCTCGTGACCTGCTCCGCTTTCTGCTCAGCCGGGGTGTCCTGCAGCGACCCACGCCCGGCGGCCCGCCCCACCGGCTCGCAGTCTTCGCCTCGTACCGCGCGGACGACCTGCACCGCCGTCACCCGCTGCGGCCTCTGCTCGCCGAGCTGGTCAGGCTGCCCGCCGTCGACCGGCTCGAACTGCACCCGCTGGGTGACGCGGACGTGGCCCGGCTCGTGTACGCGCAACGCACAGGCCCCGTCTCCGACAGTGCGGTTCGTCGCATTGTCGACCGCGCCGAGGGAAACGCCTTCTACGCCGAGGAGTTGCTCGCCGCGCTGCCCGAGGACGACGAGGGCGCGGACTCAGCCGCCATGCCCAGCGGCCTGGCCGACGTCCTGCTCATCCGGATCGAGCAGCTGACAGAGACTGCCCAGCAGGTCCTGCGCACGGCGGCTGTGGCGGGGCGCCGGGTCGGGCACGACCTGCTGCGTGGCGCCGTGCAACTGCCGCAGGAGGAGCTGGAATCGGCGCTGCGCGAGGCAGTCGGTCACCAACTCCTTGTGACCGACGACGCCGCGACGTACTCCTTCCGGCACGCCCTCACCCGCGAGGCCGTGTACGCGGATCTGTTGCCCGGCGAACGGGTCAGGCTGCACGGGGTGTTCGCTGCGCTCCTCGCCGGCGAGGGCCGTCCGGCGGACAGCGCGGCGGAGCGGGCCCATCACTCACGCGCGAGCCACGACCTGGCCGACGCGCTGGCAGCCTCCCTCGAAGCCGCCGACCACGCCCAGCGCCTCCGCGCACCCGCCGAAGAACTGCGCCACCTGGAGACCGCGCTCGAACTGTGGGCCGTGGTGGACGCGTCCGCGCACCCCGAGCACAGCGACCCGGTCACTCTCACCCTGCGCGCCTCGGCCGCCGCAGCACACGCCGGGGATCCCCATCGCGCGGTGCAGCTCACCCGCTCCGCGCTCGCGCGGGCCGGCTCGGAGGCCGACTCCGAACTTGCCGCCCGCGTGCGCTACACCCTCGCGGGCAACCTGATGCGGATCGACCATCTGGAGGCCGCGTTCGCGTACAGCAGCGAGGCGCTCGGTCTGATCCCGGCCGAGCCGCCCTCGCGCACCTGGGTGTGGGCGGCCGCGACCCACGTCATGGCGGCCCGTTACGTGGGCCGTGACGAGGACGCCGAACGCGTCGCCCGGCAGGCCCTGGACGTCGCCGAGCGGCTCCGACTGGCTGACGCCCAGGCCGATCTGGTGATATCGCTGGTCGGCCTCGAGGCGCACAACCGGCGTACTCCGCAGGGTCGGGAGCGGCTCCTCGGAGCCCGTGAGCTGGCCCGCACCGCCGGGAATCTCCAGGTGGAGATGCGGGCGCTGTACAACCTGGCGATCGGTTCCTACGAGTGCGGCGAGATGGACCCGTGCCTGACCTGGATCAGCGACGGACTCGACCGCGCCCGCCGTGCCGGCCTCCTCTCCTCGCCGTACGCCGTGGAGTTGCGCTATCTGCAATCCCTGCTGCTCTACACGCTGGGGCGCTGGGACGAGTGCACGGAGACGGCCGCCGACGATGTCACCCTCCTCACGGCCACGTCCGGGTTCGCGACCGCGCCCGCGCTGTACGTCGTCCTGGCGCGCGGCGAGTTCGACGTGGCGGTCGGTGGCTCCCGCGCACTGCTCGACGGCCCCCCGGACTGGATGGCCTCGCTCGTCGCGAGCATCGTGCTGACCGACGCCGCGGCGCTGCGCGGTGACGCCGAGGACTGTGTCCGGCAGATGGGTGCCGCGGTCGACGCACTCACGGAGGGCTCGGGCTCCGACAGGCCCGATGCCGTGGTCCGGCTGGCCGCGCTCACCTTGTCGGCCGTCGCGGACGCGGCTGAGGAGTCCCGCCTGGCCGGCGACGCGCCGAGCACCAGTCGCTGGACGGACACGGCGGCCGAGCTCGTGGAACTGGCCCGGACCACGGCGGCCCACGGCGAAGACGGCACCGCGCAGGGACCCGAGGGGCTGGCCTGGCTGGCCCGCGCCCAAGCCGAGGCAGTACGCGCCGCCGTCGGCCCGGACGTCGCCGCCTGGGAGCGGGCCGTGACCGCGTTCGGCTACGGCGAACCATACGAACTCGCCCGGTGCCGACGGCGGCTCGCGGAGGCCCTGCTCACCGCCGGCCGCCGCGAAGAGGCGGCCGAGCAGGCACATGCTGCCCGGGACACGGCAGTGCGGCTCGGCGCCGTACCGCTGCGGGAGGCGCTCGACGCCTTGGTACGACGCGGCCCTCTCGCCGACACACCGGCCGCCAGGGAGCGGATCGCCGACCTGACCGCCCGGGAGAGCGAGGTGCTGCGGCTGCTCGGCCGGGGGCGCACCAATCGCCAGATCGGCGAAGAGTTGTACATCAGCGGCAAGACGGCAAGCGTCCACGTCTCCAACATCCTCGCCAAGCTGGGTGCCGCGAGCCGTACCGAGGCCGTCGGCATCGCATATCGCGAGGGCCTGATCGAGCCGGAGCCCAGCCCGTCCGGCTGAGCAGCCACAGCGCGATGCACAATGCCCGATACAGCCCCACGCGCATCCAGGCAACCTGGGCGGGACCGGGAACGTCGAGGAGGCGTCCAAGGCGTTTGGATTCTCACGGGCAAAGGGCTACGACCTGGTTCGCCAGGAGAGGTTTCCTCGCTGTGTGCTCCGCATCGACCGTAGCCGACGACGCACCGTCCCCGGCCAATGGCTGCCGGGGACGGTTGCGCGACAAACCGTCCACCCACGGTCGCTGAGGTTGTGCCCACCCAGCCGGTGGTCGGGGCCGAACTTCTTGATCCCTACGCCGCCTGCGGATGCAGGAGGCGGGCCAGCAGGTCGTCGAGGGTGACCATGCCGGTGAGTCGCCCGGTGTCGTCGCTGACGACGGTGAGCGAAGCGCGGCGCTCGCGCAGCTGCTCGATGGCGTGGCCTACGGTGTCTTGCTCGGTCAGTTCCGGAACCGGGCGGGCGAGTTCCCGGGCGGTGGCCGTCCGCCCTCGGGCGCGGGCGATGAGCGCGTCGCGTGCGTGCACGGAGCCGACGACGAGCGGTCCGTCGAGCACCAGCAGGCGGCTGCGGTCGTGTGCGGTCGCGGTGGCGAGGATGTCATCGATGCCGGCCTGCGCCGGGACCGAGGTGATCTGGGCGGCGGGCGTCTGGAGGTCGCCGACCGGCATATGGGGTTCGGTGAGCGAGTTGGTGATCAGTTCCGAGTCGGCCTCGCTGATCAGGCCGAGGCGCTGGGACTCCTCGACGAGGTGGGTGAGCTGCTCGCGGTTGTGGACCGAGGCGAGCTCGTCGCGCGGAGTGACCCGGCACATCCGTACCAGCGCGTTGCTCACTTTGTTGAGCAGCCAGATGACCGGGCGTACGGTCTTCACCGCCGCGCGGAAGGGCGGTGCGAGCAGCATGGCCGAGCGTTCGGGGTGGGCGATGGCCCAGGAATTGGGCCATCTCGCCGACCACCATGTGCAGGAACACCACGACGATCATCGCGAGGGCGAAGGAGACACCGTAGCTGGGCCCGTTGGGCAGGCCCATGTCGTGCAGCAGCGGGTCGAGTTCGTGGGAGATCGCGGGCTTGGAGATCGAGCCGAGGCCCAGCGTGCAGACGGTGATGCCGAGTTGGGCGCCCGCGAGCATGAGGGAGAGTTCCCGCATGCCGGAGAGCGCGGCCCTGGCGCCGCGCTGTCCCTCGGATGCCGCCTTCTCCATGCGGTGCCGCTTGGCGGCGACCAGCGCGAACTCGGCGGCCACGAAGAGGCCGCTGCCGATCAGCAGCAGGATGGTGACGAAGAGCGCCATCGGGAAACTCATGAGGGGGGCTCCTCGTGCGGGATCTCGGCATCAGGCAGCCGCTCGACACGCACGCGCTCGGCGACATGGCGCTCCAGTGTGCGAACATCGATGACAACCCTGACGCCGTCGGGCAGATCGACGGTGAGGCGGTCGCCGATGGCGGGGAAGCGGCCGAGCCGGTCGACGATCAACCCGGAGGCGGTGTCGTAGTCGTCCTCCTCGGGCAGCTCGATGCCGGTGGCGTCGGCGACCTCGTCCAGGCGGCGGCCCGCGTCCACCAGCCAGCCGTTCCCGTCGGGGACGGCGAGTTCGCCCACCGTGTCGCTCTCGTCGGCGATGTCGCCGACCAGTTCCTCGGCGAATTTCTCGATATAGACCGTTTCC
>NZ_JBHYIG010000434.1:0-5188 GCF_042740015.1 Streptomyces sp. NPDC059037 | reverse complement strand
GAATATGGATGTTCCCTACAAGACCACGCAAAACAAGCCCGTCGCCAACAAGACCGTCGCCAAGAAGGCGACGGCAAAGAAGAGTGCGTCCAAGGACGACGAGATCCTGGACGACGAGGCCACCGAGGAGACGCCCGCCAAGGGCAAGCCCGGTGAGGGCGAGCCCGCGGAAGAGGGTGCCCAGGGCTTCGTGCTGTCCGACGAGGACGAGGACGACGCCCCGGCCCAGCAGGTCGCCGCGGCCGGTGCCACCGCCGACCCCGTCAAGGACTACCTGAAGCAGATCGGCAAGGTCCCGCTGCTCAACGCCGAGCAGGAGGTCGAGCTCGCCAAGCGCATCGAGGCCGGTCTGTTCGCCGAGGACAAGCTGGCGAACGCCGACAAGCTCGCGCCGAAGCTCAAGCGCGAGCTGGAGATCATCGCCGAGGACGGCCGCCGCGCCAAGAACCACCTCCTGGAGGCCAACCTCCGTCTGGTGGTCTCCCTGGCCAAGCGCTACACCGGCCGCGGCATGCTCTTCCTGGACCTCATCCAGGAGGGCAACCTCGGTCTGATCCGCGCGGTCGAGAAGTTCGACTACACCAAGGGCTACAAGTTCTCCACGTACGCCACCTGGTGGATCCGTCAGGCGATCACCCGCGCCATGGCCGACCAGGCCCGCACCATCCGTATCCCGGTGCACATGGTCGAGGTCATCAACAAGCTCGCGCGCGTGCAGCGCCAGATGCTCCAGGACCTGGGCCGCGAGCCCACCCCGGAGGAGCTGGCCAAGGAACTCGACATGACCCCGGAGAAGGTCATCGAGGTCCAGAAGTACGGCCGTGAGCCGATCTCCCTCCACACCCCCCTGGGTGAGGACGGCGACAGCGAGTTCGGTGACCTCATCGAGGACTCCGAGGCGGTCGTTCCGGCCGACGCGGTCAGCTTCACGCTCCTCCAGGAGCAGCTGCACTCCGTGCTCGACACCCTGTCCGAGCGTGAGGCGGGCGTGGTCTCCATGCGCTTCGGCCTCACCGACGGCCAGCCGAAGACCCTCGACGAGATCGGCAAGGTCTACGGAGTGACGCGTGAGCGCATCCGTCAGATCGAGTCGAAGACGATGTCGAAGCTGCGTCACCCGTCGCGTTCGCAGGTCCTGCGCGACTACCTCGACTAGTCACCAGCGCCGCACAAAGAAGGCCCGAAGTCTCCATGGGAGGTTTCGGGCCTTCTGTCTGCCCCGGTGCGGGCGCGCGTGGGCGCGAGTGCGGGGCGTGTCGCGCTGGATCACTGTGGGTGTGACATGACAACCCAGAGTGAGGAAATCGCATGCCTCGTCCTTTCGCCCCGACCCTGACGGCGGCACTGGCCCTTGCCGCCACCGCAGCGGCGCTGCCGCTGGCCGCCCCGGCCCCGGCGGCGGCCGACAGCGTGGTCATCGGGGGCAGCCCGGTCGATGTGGCCGACAGCCCGTGGGTGGTGGCGCTGTCCAGTCGTGACCGGTTCGGGGGTACGCGTGCGGGACAGTTCTGCGGAGGGGTGGTGGTCGGGCGCTCGACGGTCCTCACCGCGGCCCACTGCCTGAGCGAGGAAGTCCTCGGCGTGCCGCTGCGTGCGTTGAGTGACCTGAGGGTGATCGCCGGCCGCGGGGATCTGGGCACGTCCGAGGGCCGCGAGATTCCGGTGCGTGAGACATCGGTGAATCCGCGTTACAACAGTTTCACGAACGCCGATGACATGGCGGTGCTGAGGCTGGCGCAACCGCTCCCCGAGGGCTCCGCGATCCGTATGGCGGGGCCGGGGGATCCGGCGTACGAGCCCGGCACACGGGCGGCCGTCTACGGGTGGGGTGACACGACGGGTGCAGGCGACTACGCGCGTACGTTGCGCTCCGCACCGATGCGCGTACTGTCCGACTCCCTGTGTGAGCAGGCGTATCCGGGCAGTGCGGACGGAACGTACAGGTCCGGATCCATGCTGTGTGCGGGAGAACCCGACGGAGGGCGTGACGCCTGCCAGGGGGACAGCGGCGGCCCACTGGTCGCACAGGGCAAGCTCATCGGCCTGGTGTCGTGGGGCAGTGGCTGCGGGCGGGCCGGGAGCCCCGGGGTCTATACGCGGGTCTCGGGGGTCGCCCCAGCGATGGGTCTGCGTCGCTGAAGGTGCGGAGCGCCAACAGGGGCCGCAGGGGAGGCGCCTGAGCGTCCGCGTAACGAGAGCGGGCGACCGTCCCTGGGTTGGCAGGGTCGGCCGCCCGATCGCCGGCCTGGTGTGCGCCGGAGGGCTCGTCGTGGGTGCGAGGTGTCAGCGTTCCTCGTCGGGGGTCTCCGGGACGGCCGTCAGCCGCTCCGTCTCGTCCTGTATCTCAGCGGCGATCTTCTTGAGTTCCGGCTCGAACTTGCGGCCGTGGTGGGCGCAGAAGAGCAGTTCACCGCCGCTCAACAGGACGACGCGCAGGTATGCCTGGGCGCCGCAGCGGTCGCAGCGATCAGCGGCCGTCAGGGGGCTCGCGGGGGTCAGAACAGTAGTCACGTCGCCTCTTCTCTAGCTCGACGAGCTGTCGTACCAGGGTCAACATCCAACCAGGCCGAAAACGTTCCCGCTCGTGGCTTTTCCTCGAAGTTTTTTCCGAGGCGGCTGTCTGCTGCCGGTTGGCGGCGAATGTGCCGTATTGCGTCTCTTACGTGTCTTACGGTTTCGCGCTGATTGTCAGGTCGGTCGTCCACCGGCTGGCTTGCCGGTTGTTCATGAGGACGTGCCCGGAGCCTAAATGGTTCATGCCTGGAAGGGAACGTGACGTTTGCTTCACTCCATCGAGGGATCGAACAAGCGTGCGGCTCTGGACTAGTCTGAGTTGAGACGAGGGTGGCGTTACAACGGCTCTACCAGGCCTCGGTACCCTCTGACCGGCAACCGAAGCCGGGTCCTTACCCAAAAGGGCCCCCCTTGAAATTCAGCGAGGAGCGAACCGCGTGACCGCCGAGACGTCCGTGCCGTCCACAGCGTTGCTGACCGGAGCAGACCGGGACGGTTCCAACTACACCGCGCGGCACCTGCTCGTCCTGGAGGGGCTCGAGGCCGTTCGCAAGCGTCCGGGCATGTACATCGGGTCGACGGACAGCCGCGGCCTGATGCACTGCCTCTGGGAGATCATCGACAACTCCGTCGACGAGGCCCTGGGCGGCTACTGCGACCACATCGAAGTCATCCTCCACGACGACGCCTCCGTAGAGGTCCGGGACAACGGCCGAGGCATCCCGGTGGATGTCGAGCCCAAGACCGGCCTCTCCGGAGTCGAGGTCGTCATGACGAAGCTCCACGCGGGCGGAAAGTTCGGCGGTGGCTCGTACGCCGCCTCCGGCGGTCTGCACGGCGTGGGCGCCTCCGTGGTGAACGCCCTCTCCGCGCGCCTCGACGTGGAGGTGGACCGCGCGGGACACACCCACGCCATCAGCTTCCGGCGCGGCGTCCCCGGTGCGTTCGCCAAGCCTGGTGCCGACGCCGATTTCGACTCCTCGGCCAAGCTGCGCAAGGCCAAGAAGATCCCCAAGACCCGCACCGGCACCCGCGTGCGCTACTGGGCCGACCGCCAGATCTTCCTCAAGGACGCCAAGCTCAACCTGGAGACGCTGCACCAGCGCGCCCGCCAGACCGCGTTCCTGGTGCCGGGCCTGACCATCGTCGTACGCGACGAGTACGGCCTCGGGGAAGGCGGCAGCAAGGGCGAGGAATCCTTCCGCTTCGACGGCGGCATCAGCGAGTTCTGCGAGTACCTCGCGCAGGACAAGGCCGTCTGCGACGTCCTCCGCTTCTCCGGCTCGGGCACCTTCAAGGAGACCGTGCCGGTCCTCGACGACCACGGCCAGATGACGCCCACCGAGGTCACCCGTGAGCTCGGTGTGGACGTGGCGCTGCGCTGGGGCACCGGGTACGACACGACGCTGCGGTCCTTCGTCAACATCATCGCCACCCCCAAGGGCGGCACCCATGTGACCGGCTTCGAGCGCTCCCTCACCAAGACGATGAACGAGGCGCTGCGCACCCAGAAGGTGCTGCGCGTGGCCGAGGACGACATCGTCAAGGACGACGCTCTCGAAGGCCTGACGGCCGTCGTCACGGTCCGTCTCGCCGAGCCGCAGTTCGAGGGCCAGACCAAGGAGGTGCTCGGCACCTCGGCGGCCAACCGCATCGTCGCCAACGTCATCGCCAAGGAGCTCAAGGCGTTCCTCACGTCCACCAAGCGTGACGCGAAGGCCCAGGCGCGCTCCGTCATGGAGAAGGCGGTCGCGGCTGCCCGTACGCGCATCGCGGCCCGCCAGCACAAGGACGCCCAGCGCCGGAAGACGGCCCTGGAGTCCTCCTCGCTGCCCGCGAAGCTCGCCGACTGCCGCAGCGATGACGTGGAGCGCAGCGAGCTCTTCATCGTCGAGGGCGACTCCGCGCTCGGCACCGCCAAGCTGGCGCGGAACTCCGAGTTCCAGGCGCTCCTGCCGATCCGCGGCAAGATCCTCAACGTTCAGAAGGCGTCCGTGACGGACATGCTGAAGAACGCCGAGTGCGGCGCGATCATCCAGGTCATAGGAGCCGGGTCCGGCCGGACCTTCGACATCGACGCGGCGCGCTACGGAAAGATCATTCTCCTCGTCGACGCCGATGTCGACGGCGCGCACATCCGCATCCTGCTGCTGACGCTGTTCCAGCGCTATATGCGGCCCATGGTCGAGGCGGGCCGGGTGTTCGCCGCGGTGCCGCCGCTGCACCGCATCGAGCTCAGCCAGCCCAAGAAGGGCCAGGACAAGTACATCTACACGTACTCGGACCGTGAGCTGCGGGACACGCTGCTGGAGCTGCAGCGCAAGAACGTCCGGTACAAGGACTCGATCCAGCGGTACAAGGGTCTGGGCGAGATGGACGCCGACCAGCTGGCCGAGACCACGATGGACCCGCGCTATCGCACCCTGCGCCGCATCAACATCTCCGACCTGGAGTCCTCGGAGCAGGTCTTCGATCTGCTGATGGGCAACGACGTGGCGCCCCGCAAGGAATTCATCACGAGCTCGGCGGCGACGCTGGACCGCTCGCGCATCGACGCGTAGCGCTCGCGGCGGTCGCGCCGGGCGCGGAACGTGCGTGCGTTCCGCTCGGCGGTGCGCACTCCACCCGCGGTCTCTGAAACACAACACCCAGCCCCCGAGACCAGGGAGGATCT
>NZ_JBHYIG010000433.1:0-5261 GCF_042740015.1 Streptomyces sp. NPDC059037 | reverse complement strand
TCCTTGAGCTCCTCCGGTGAGAAAGCAGGCTCGTACCAGCACGCTGGTGGCTCCCAGTTGGGGTCCACCGAGGTGAGCTCGCCCATGGAGACTGCCATCGTGATCGCGGCCATCTGCCTGATGATCGTTCTCGGGGTGCTCTTGATCCATCGGATGAGGCCGCGCTGACGCGGCGCCGACTCGACGTGATGGATCCCTCACGCCCCGTTCCGCTCGCCGTTCCGTGGTGTCACCATGCGGAGTCCAGGCGTGTCGAGGGGTGTCCTCGGTGGGGGCGGGCGGGAGGCGCAGATGGCTGAGGTTTTCTTGCGGCGGCTGACGCGGTGGCAGGCGGAGCAGCAGCGGGAAGCGGTGGCCGATGTCTACGTAGAGGCCTACCGGGGCGTGGCCGGTGCCGAGTACGCGGACCGGCAGGGGTTTCTGCAGTGCTTCGAGAACACCGTGCAGCGGCCCGATTTCGACATGGTCGTCGCCGACGCGGGAGGCCTCGTCGGCTGTCTCTACGGGTATCGCGCCGCGCGCACCGGTGACTGGTGGGAGGGGTTTCGCGGCATCCTGCCCACGGAGGTCGAGGAACGTACCGCGTCGGGGCGGGTCTTCATCCTGACCGAGCTCATGGTGGTGCCCGCCTATCGGCGGCAGGGCATCTCGGAGCGGCTGCGCACGCTGCTCCTCGTCCGGCACACCACCGATCTCGTCGTCGCGGTGATCAAGCGGGACGACGATCTCGGGCGTGAGGTCCTGCGGTCGTGGGGGTGGACGAAGCTCGGGGATTTCGACTCGGGTGACCCGAGCGGCTCGGGCTGGGCAGGATCGGCACGCCGGGCAGGGACGGGAGCGCCGGCACCGGGTGAACTCGCGTGGGAAGGGTGGATGCGACCGTCGTAGCCGATGTCATGAGTGCGGCCGCCTCTGCGGCGGTCGCCTCCGGCGGCACCACGAGCAGGTCCCAGCGGCCGCGGCCCGGCGCGAGCAGGCAGACCGTGTGCGGGTCGTGCCGGCCCGGGGACCGCCTCAGCCGCACGACGTGGTTGGCGACCAGCATGCGGCCCGGCAGCGCCATCCACATCGCGCCGTCCACCGTGACGCCGTCGATCCTGCCCCAGGCGGCCGGCAACGCCGCGATGAGGAGCGGCAGTTCGGCGATCAGCTCGCTGGAGCGGGGCCACCAGGCGCCGTCGATGCGGCGCGGCAGGGGGCTGTGTGGGGCGAGGCCAAGACGGGCGGGGCCGGGTTTCACGGAGACGGGTTTTACGGAGACGGGTTTTACGGAGACGGGCGTGCGCATGGCTGGCTCCTGTTACCGCGGTGGGTGGAACCAGGGTCTGGGGCTGCCCATGGGGATTGGCTCGGCTCGTCCGGGCTGGTCCTCGGTGGGCGGTTCGGCGTCGGCCGGAAGGATGAGTACCGCAGGGCCGGCTCGGGCCCGGTCAGGCGGCCGCCGGCCTGGTCGCCTTCAAGGAGTACATGAGGGGGATGCGGGGCCTGGACGCCGGGAACCGGTAGGCGCCGTCCCGGAGTTCGAGGGCTCCGAAGCGCTCGAAGAGGGTGCTGTCGTGCTCGTGGAGGAAGTCGACGCGCAGGCCCGCCGCCGCGAGTGCCGTGACGACGTCGCCGATGGGGTGCTGCCACTCCACGCTGCGGTTGTGGACCGTGGGGGTCGTCGTGTCCGCGTAGCCGCCCGGGGTCTCGTCGATCCAGGCGTCGCGGGCGAAGTAGTCGTACGCGATCCGTGAGCCCGTCTCGTCGTCGAGGATGTCCGTGAGCGGGTGGAACTCCGCGAGGTAGAGGAAGCCGCCGGGCGCGACGAGCGCGGCCGCGGTCTCGGCCCAGCGCTGGATGTCGGGGAGCCAGCACAGGGCGCCCACTCCGGTGTAGACGATGTCGTACGAGGTGTCGGGCACCGCGTCCGCGGCGTCGTACACGTCGGCCGCGACGAAAGACGCCTGGTCGGCGCCGAGGCCCAGCTCGGCGGCCAGGTCGCGGGCCGCGTCGACGGCGGGCTCGGAGAAGTCGAGGCCGACCACGCGGGATGCGCCGTGCCGGGCCCAGGAGAGGGTGTCCAGGCCGATGTGGCACTGGAGGTGCAGCAGCGTGCGCCCGGTGACATCACCGACCTCCGTGAGCTCGAAGTCACGCAGCGGGTCCTTGCCGGAGCGGAAGGCTTCGAGGTCGTAGTAGTCGCTGGCGAGATGGAGAGGGACGCGTTCGTCCCAGCGTTTTCGGTTGGCCTCGCGCCAGTCGGAAGGGGTCGGGGAGTACATGCCGGAAAAGTTATCCACAGGCTGGGGACCCTCGCCAGCGGATTGTCGGCGCGGGCGTGCACTATGGGGTCCATGAGCGATGTGGGCGAGGGTGCAGCAGCGGTGAGTACGTCGGGTGCGGACGGGGGTGGCGCGGGGATGCCGGACTGGGAGAAGCGGTTCCGTGCGCCGCGGGTCTCGCTGCCGGACTGGGCGGAGGAGGCTCCGAGCCGCTCCTTGTTCGTGTCGAACGCGACGGGGACGTACGAGCTGTACGCGTGGGACCGGGCGACCGGCGAGCAGCGCCAGGTGACGGACCGGGCGAACGGCACGACGGACGGCGTCCTCACGCCGGACGGCGAGTGGATCTGGTGGTTCAACGACAAGGACGGCGACGAGTTCGGCGTGTGGATGCGCCAGCCCTTCGCGGGCGGCGGCACCGACGAGCCCGCGGTGCCGGGACTCGAAGCCTCGTATCCGGCGGGGCTCGCCCTCGCGCGGGACGGGCGGATGTCCGTCGTCGGGCGCTCCACGGACGAGGACGGTTCGACGATCCATGTCGTACGTTCCCCGGGCGCGGACCCCGTCGAGATCTACCGCCACCGCGAGTCCGCGGGCGTCGGCGACCTCTCCCACGACGGCTCCCTGATCGCCGTCGAGCACACGGAGCACGGCGACGCGATGCACTCCGCGCTGCGGGTGGTCAGGCCGGACGGGTCGATGGTCGCCGAGCTCGACGACACCGAGGGCGGCACGGTCGAGCTCGGCCTTGAGGTGCTCGGCTTCGCGCCGGTCGACGGGGACACGCGGCTGCTCGTCGGGCATCAGCGGCGCGGCCGCTGGGAGCCGATGGTGTGGGACGTCGCCACGGGCGAGGAGACGGACCTGGCACTCGACCTGCCGGGTGACGTGAGCGCCGAGTGGTATCCGGACGGTTCCGCGCTGCTCATCGCGCACAGCTTCGAGGCCCGCAGCGAGCTGTTCCGGTACGGGTTCGCCTCCCGCGACCTGGTCCGGGTTGAGACGCCCGCGGGGTCGGTGTCGGGGGCGACGGCGCGGCCGGACGGCAGCGTGGAGTACCTGTGGTCGTCGGCCGCCGAGCCGCCGGTGGTGCGGTCGACGGCGGGCGGCGTCGTGCTCGACCCACCGGGCATGAAGGCCCCGGCGTCCGTGCCGGTGGAGGACGTCTGGGTGGAGGGTCCCGGTGGCCGGGTGCACGCCCTCGTACAGAAGCCGCAGGGCGCGAGCGGACCGCTCCCGACCGTCTTCGAGATCCACGGCGGGCCCACGTGGCACGACAGCGACGCGTTCGCCGCGGGCCCCGCGGCCTGGGTGGACCACGGGTACGCGGTGGTGCGGGTCAACTACCGCGGTTCCACCGGGTACGGCCGGGAGTGGACGGACGCGCTGAAGCACCGGGTCGGTCTGATCGAGCTGGAGGACATCGCGGCGGTGCGGGAGTGGGCGGTGACGTCGGGCCTCGCGGACCCGGACCGGATCGTCCTGGCCGGCGGTTCGTGGGGCGGCTATCTCACCCTCCTCGGCCTCGGCACCCAGCCCGACGCCTGGGCGCTCGGCCTGGCCGCGGTGCCGGTCGCGGACTATGTGACGGCGTACCACGACGAGATGGAGGCCCTGAAGGCGATGGACCGCACGCTCCTGGGCGGTACGCCGGAGGAGGTCCCCGAGCGCTTCGAGGCGTCGTCCCCGCTGACGTACGTGGACGCGGTGAAGGCGCCGGTCTACATCTCGGCGGGCGTCAACGACCCCCGCTGCCCGATCCGCCAGATCGACAACTACGTGGACCGGCTGAAGGCGCGTGAGGCGGTGCACGAGGTGTACCGGTACGACGCGGGGCACGGCTCGCTCGTCGTGGGCGAGCGGATCAAGCAGGTGCGGTTGGAACTGGACTTCGCGGAGCGGCACCTTCGTTAAGCACCTTCGTTAGCGGCACCTTCGTTAGCGGCACCTTCGCCAGGGGCACCCTCGCCAGAGGGCGACGGACCCCCACGGGCCGGGTGCGGCAAGGGACCCGTACCGTGGGGGTGTGTACCGGTTCCTGCTGACGCCCCGCTGGTGGGGGATCAACGTCTTCGTCCTGCTGGCCATCCCCGTCTGCATCTTCATGGGGTCATGGCAGCTGGCACGCTTCGAGGACCGCGTCGAGGCGCATGACGCCGCGCAGGAGAAGGCCGACCGGCAGGCCTCGCCGTCCCGTGACGCGTCGGAGGCCCGGCCGCTGGACTCCCTTCTCCCCGTCGACAAGGAGACGTCCGGGGAGCTGGCTTCGGCGACGGGGCGGTACGGCAAGCAACTCCTCGTGCCGGACCGGAAGTTGGACGACAAGTCCGGCTACTACGTCCTGACGCTGCTGCGCACGGACAGCGGCAAGGAGCTGCCGGTCGTGCGGGGGTGGCTGCCGGGGAAGGCGGGCTCCGGCTCGGCGAAGGTTCCGGCCGCTCCATCAGGGAAGGTCACCGTGACGGGGGCGCTGCAGGCCTCCGAGAACCCCGGGTCGAACGGGGTCAGTGCGGCGGGAGGGCTGCCGGACGGGCAGCTCGGTGCGATCAGCGCGGCGTCGCTGGTGAACCTGGTTCCTGGTGATGTGTACGACGCGTGGGTGACGCTGGAGAAGGGCGACTCCGGTATGAAGCCGGTGCCGGCGGCCGCTCCGGAGAACTCCGGTCTTGACCTCAAGGCGTTCCAGAACCTCGGCTACACCGGGGAGTGGTTCGTCTTCGCGGGGTTCGTGGTGTTCATGTGGTTCCGCTTGTTCCGGCGGGAGCGGGAGTTCGCGCGGGACGCTGCGCTGGGGCTGCTGCCGGTTGAGACTTCGCCGGGTGCGGAGACCGGGCCGGAAGCGGTTCGCGGGGCCTAGGTTTTCCCTTTCCCCAACCCCGCCCCTTCCCGAACTTTCCGGCTTCGCCGGCCGCAGGCGTACCGGAAAATCACCGGCTTCGCCGAGTTCGTCCTCAAACGCCGGACGGGCTGAAAGGGGTGGGCGGGAGAGTTCCGCCG
>NZ_JBHYIG010000432.1:0-5279 GCF_042740015.1 Streptomyces sp. NPDC059037 | reverse complement strand
CGGCGAGCGGCGAGCGGCGAGCGGCGAGCGGCGAGCGGCGAGCGGCGAGCGGCGAGCGGCGAGCGGCGAGCGGCGAGCGGCGAGCGGCGAGCGGCCAGCGGCCAGCGGCCAGCGGCCAGCGGCCAGCGGCCAGCGGCGTGACGGTCGGGCTGTTCGGGCCGTTCGGGCCGTTCGGCGGCGCTCCTCTGGGCGGGCATGAACGGCGGTGGGCCCCTGCGCGTCCCCGTCGGGCACGACGCCGAGCGCTGGACCACCTTTCGTAGTGAGAAGACCCTGGTCGTAGCGGCTCGCACGGTGACGTCGACCGTGCGTGTCCTGGAGTGTCTGCCGGCCTTGCTGCGCGGCGACGGCCGGGTGAGCGTCGTCTTCGCGTACGACGGCACTTCCGCCTTCAACGACGGAGTCCTCGATCTGCTGCACGCCGCCGGCTGCCGGGTCATGCCGTGGGATCAGCTCGGCCGGATCACGCCCGACCTGATCGTCTCGGCGAGCGAGAACATCGACGTGCCCGACGGCGCGTGCCCGGTCCTCGTCCTGCCGCACGGCATCGGCTTCCAGAAGTTCGTGCCGGACTCACGCTCGACGCGGGACCGCCTCTCCGGTGCCGTACCGGACAGGCTGCTCGAAGCGGGCCGGGCCTGGCTGGCCCTCTCCCATCCGGCCCAGGAGGAGCAGCTGGTCGCCGCCCATCCGAAGGCAGCGGGGCGCACGCTGCTCGTCGGCGACCCGGTCTACGACGAACTGCGCGCCGGCGCGGGGCGGGCAGCCGCGTACCGACGCGCGCTCGGCCTGCGCGAGGACCAGCATCTGGTGGTGCTCAGCTCGACCTGGGGACAGACCTCACTGCTCGGCCGGACGCCCGATCTCCCGGCGCGGCTGCTTGCCGCGCTGCCCTGCGACGAGTATCGGGTGGCCGCCATCGTGCACCCCAACGTCTGGGCGGCGCACGGCAGTTGGCAGATCCGGAACGTGCAGGCGGCCGCCGCTCTGGAGGCGGGCCTGCTGCTGGTTCCGCCGGTGGGCGCGTGGCAGTCGGTGCTCGTCGCGGCATCGGCCGTCGTCGGCGATCACGGTTCGGTGACGCTGTACGGGGCGGCGCTCGGCAAGCCCGTCCTGCTCGGTGCGTTCGGCCACGACTCCGTGCCGGGCACGGCGATCGCGGAACTCGGCCGTACCGCGCCCCGGTTCGACCCGCACGGCGATCTGTACGCCCAATTGCGGCACGCGCTCCATCCTCCCGCCCCGGGGCGGTACGCCGCCGTGGCCGACCAGGCCTTCGCCGAACCGGGTCTCGCACTCGCCAGGTTGCGGACCGCGGTGTACGGGCTGATGAAGCTGCCGGAGCCGCGAACCGCACCGCCCGCCCCGTCGCCGCCACCGCGCCCCGAACCGGCGGCCGACGTCGTCACGTCCTGGACGGTGACCACATCGGTGATCCGGGACCAGGAATCCGCGACCGTCGTCGTGCGACGCCATCCGGCCGCCGTCGGCGACACGGCAGGCGAAGAGCCCGGCACGTTCACGCACCTGGCCTGCGACGACGCCGAGCGGGACACCCGGCTGACCGAGAGCGCGTCGGTACTGCTGCACCGCGCCCCGGCCGCGACGACCGCCGAAGCGATCAACTGGGCGCACGACACCCTCGACCGCCACCCCGGCGCACTGCTCGCCGCGACGACGCTGTCCGGCGGCGGCTGCCTGGCCGCTCTCCGGGACGGGCGTCTCGTGGAGGCATCGATGACCGGCCCACCGTCGGGCCCCGGCCTCGCAGCCGCCGCCGTCTACACCTGCCTGCGCGCGGCACTTCCCCTGACAGACACCACCGCGACGCTACGGATCGGCGACGCACGCGAGGAAGACATCGCCTTCCGTATCCGACCCCAGGCGACAACCACTCCGCGCGGTTAAGCCGCACGCCTGACCTCCAACACACGTCAGGCGCCCGCCCAGTGAAGGCGCCGCCGACCGCACCACCCTCCGAGCACAGCCTCGCAACCGCGATGCTACGAATCGACGACGCACGCCGCGAGGAAGACATCACCCTCTGCATCCGCCCCCGGACGACCACTCCCCTCGGTTAAGCGGCGCGCCGGGGCGGCCGGAGATCCTGTCCGCTGCAGGTGTCCGACAGCCTCGTCCGCCACACCTCACACATCCCTCTCACCGGACATCCGCCCCAGCCAACGCCTCAACTCCCCTGCCTCCGGGTTGCCTTCGGACTCGTAGATCTCCGCCGCCCTCAGCACCAGAGCGCGGCGCCGCGCCGTGTCCTCCTCGCGGGCCTCCAGGATCCTGGCCATGGCCACCCTCGCCTCTGCCTCGTAGTGGAACGCCTCCAGCGCGCGCAGGGCCCCCGCCGCGTCCTCCAAGGCGGCGATCGCCTCGTCGGTCCTGCCGTGTCGTTCGTGCACCGCGGCGATGGCGATCAGGACGCGCGCCGCCATCCTCGGGTCCTCGCAGGCCGTCAGCGCCCGGTGTGCCTCCCGCAGCGTGTCCAGGGCGGCGGCGTGATCGCCGTGGGCGGCCTGTGCGTGGCCCAGGAAGTACGTCGCTATCGCCGCGCCCCGCAACTCCCTTCCCTGGAGGTTGAGTTCGAGGGACTTCCGGTACGCCGCCATGGCCCGGGGCAGGTCGGTGCGCTCCCAGAGGCGTCCGGCGAACTCCAGGGCGGAGGCGTGCACCACGGGGTGCGCCGACACCTCGGCGCAGGCCACGGCCTTCTCCAGTTCGACGCGGGCCGCCTCGTGCTCGCCGAGGCTCATCAGCGGGCGCGAGAGCAAGCTGCGCAGCCTCGCCTCGGCCGCGGGGACCGGCGTGGCGTCCGCCACCGCGGCCGCCACGCCCAGCTCCAGGGACTCCTTCCAGGCGGCGAGATGCCGGTGGTGGAGGAAGAGCACCGTGAACGCCTCGGAGAGCTGCCACACCTGCGTGAACAGGCCCTCGTCGAAGGCCGTGCGCAACACTTCGAGGATGTTGGGGTGTTCGGCCTCGAGCCAGTCGAGCGGGGCCGGTGAGCCGTCGGCGGCGAAGGGGTCGGGCGCGTCCGCCAGGAGGTCGGCGAGGTCGGCGATGCGCAGCCGGTCGGCTCTGACGGCCCGGTCGGCGAACGCGGTCAGGGCGAGATAGTGCGTCACCATGCGCTCGACCGCCGCGCGCAGCGTGCCCCGCGTCTCCTCCCGGGCCGCGCACTCGCGCGCGTGCAGGCGTACGAGATCGTGGAAGCGGTAGCGGCCGTCCTCGGTCAGGTCGAGGAGCCGCACCTCCTCCAAGGCGTCGAGGAGGGAGCGGGCGGTGTCCGTGCCGAGCCCGGCGGTGGCAGCCGCGGCCCCCGCGTCGAACGACCCTCCCGGCAGGCAGGACGCGAGCCGGTACATCCGGGACGCCTCCGGCGACAGCTCCCGATAGGTGAGATCGAACACCGCGGTCACGGAACGCTCCTTCCCCACTGCCATCCCCGCCAACCGGCTGCTCTCGTCGGCCAGTTCGCGGGCAAGGCGCGTCATGGTCAGCCGCGGCCCTGCGAGCAGTCGGGCGGCGAGCACGCTGAGCGCCTCGGGGAGACCCGCGCACAGTTCGACCAGGTGCCGGGCCGCCTCCTCCTCGTCCGTCACGGCATCGTCGCCGCACAGCTCGGCCAGCAACTCGAGGCCGCTGCCGTGGCCGAAGGGTTCCACGGGCAGCAACCTGGCCCCGGAGACGGCGAGTTCACCGAGGCGGGCGTGGCTGGTGGCCAGTACGACGCTGCCGGGCCCCTTGGGGATCAGCGACCGCACCTGGGCCGGGTGGCTGACGTTCTCGAAGACCATCAGTAACCGGCGCGGCGCCGAATGCGACCGGAACAGCGCGACGCGGTCCTCGTACATCGCGGGAATGTACGACTCCCCGATCCCGATCGCGAGCAGGCACTTGCGCGCGGCCTCGGACACGTCGCCGCCGCCCGAAGGCCCGCCGAGCGAGGCGAAGTCGACGTAGATCTGCCCGTCGGGGAAGAGTGCGCGCCCCTGCTCGGCCCAGTGGCAGACCATCGACGTCTTGCCGACCCCGCGCAGACCGTAGAGGAGCCCGAGACCGACTCGGGCCCGGCTCCGCTCCGAGCGTTCCGCGCCGAACCAGCCGTCGAGCCGTGCGATGTCGTCCCGCCGATTGACGAAGCTCCCCAGGACGGGCGGGACTTGGTCCGGTGTGACGTGCGGTCCGGGATCCTGTGCCTGCTGGACGTTGAACGTGATGCCTCCGTGCACCTGCCCGGCCTGGACGACGGGCCCGTGCACGACGCCGGACAGGTCGTTGTGCGTGTGCGTCGCCGAAGGCTCCGGCCCGTTCGGCACGTCAGGCTCTTCGCTCGCCATCCAGGGTTCCCCCTCGCTCCGTGCTCAGGGCGCCTTCCCCCAAGCATCACTTGTGCCACCGTAGAGAGCGATCTTCGTCCTGGCGAGGCGGCCCCGCACTGGCGCGTGCGGCGCGGGTCAGTAAGTTGATGCCATGAACGACAAGCTCACCGTAAGCGTCCTCGGCACCGGCATCATGGGGGCCGCGATGGCCCGCAACCTCACCCGCGCCGGGCATCACGTCCGGGCCTGGAACCGCAGCCGCGCCAAGGCCGAACCGCTGGCCGCCGACGGCGCGTTCGTCGCCGACACCCCCGCCGACGCGGTGCGGGGCGCAGACGTCGTCCTCACCATGCTGTACGACGGCGCCTCCGCCCTGGAGGTCATGCGCGAGGCGGTCCCGGGTCTGCGCCCCGGCACGGTGTGGGTGCAGTCGACGACCGCGGGCATCGAGGCCATCGGCGACCTCGCCGGCTTCGCCCAGAGCCATCAACTCCCCTTCTACGACGCCCCCGTGCTCGGCACCCGGCAGCCGGCGGAGGCCGGAAAGCTCCTTGTCCTGGCCGCCGGTCCGGTCGAGGAGAGGGACGTGGTGACCCCCGTCTTCGACGCCGTCGGAGCCCGGACCGTGTGGACCGGTGACGACGGGGCGGCGGGCAGCGCGACGCGGCTCAAGCTGGTGGCCAACAGCTGGGTCATCGCGGCGACCAACGCGACGGGCGAGGCCCTCGCCCTGTCCCGGGCGCTCGGCGTGGACCCGCAGGACTTCTTCGACGTCATCGCGGGCGGCCCGCTCGACATGGGCTATCTGCACGCCAAGGCCGATCTCATCCTGGGCGACCGGCTGACGCCCCCCGCCTTCGGGGTGGGGCCCGGGGGGGTGGGCGCCCCCCGGAGCGGGGTGGGCGGCGAGGGGCGCGGCGGGCCCCGCGCCGGGGGCGCGGCGGGGCG
>NZ_JBHYIG010000431.1:1715-5296 GCF_042740015.1 Streptomyces sp. NPDC059037 | reverse complement strand
GGCGCCGCCCGCAACACACACCCCCCGCCCCCCCCCCCCCCCGGCGCGTATGTACGGAGGCGCTTGTCTACGGAGGCGCTTACGCCAGACCCGCCACCAGGTCCGCCACGGACTTGCGGCGGCCGGTGAAGAACGGGACCTCTTCGCGGACGTGCATCCGGGCCTCGGAGGCGCGCAGGTGCCGCATCAGGTCGACGATGCGGTACAGCTCGTCCGCCTCGAAGGCCAGCATCCACTCGTAGTCGCCGAGCGAGAACGAGGCGACGGTGTTGGCGCGCACGTCGGGGTAGCCGCGGGCCATCTTGCCGTGGTCGGCGAGCATGCGGCGGCGGTCCTCGTCGGGCAGCAGGTACCAGTCGTAGGAGCGCACGAAGGGGTAGACGCTGATGTAGTTGCGCGGCGTCTCGTCGGCCAGGAAGGCCGGGATGTGCGACTTGTTGAACTCGGCGGGGCGGTGCAGCGCCATGTTCGACCAGACCGGCTCCAGGGCACGGCCCAGCATGGTGCGGCGGAAGAGGTTGTAGGCCTCCTGGAGCTCATCGCTCGTCTCCGCGTGCCACCAGATCATGACGTCGGCGTCGGCACGGAGCCCCGACACGTCGTACGTGCCACGGACGGTGATGTCCTTGGCGGCGAGCTGGTCGAACAGCTCCTGGACCTCGTCGGCGAAGCCGACGCGGTCGTCGGGAAGGACGTCGCGCAGCTTGAAGACGGACCACAGCGTGTAGCGGATGACCTCGTTGAGGTCCTTGGCCTTCTTGCCGGCGTTGGGGCTCTTGGCGGGGGCGTCGTCACTCATGTCTCTATTCTCCTCCGCCGCCGTGCAGACTCTGCACCGGGTTGCCGCTGAGCTCCTCCACACCGGCCAGGTCACCGCCCAGCTGGTCCACGGCCGCGTACGCGCTCGCGATGCACGCGGGGACGCCCACGCCGTCGTACGCGGCTCCGCACACGGCGAGGCCGGGCAGTTTGCTCACGTGCTCGCGGATGCGGGCCACGCGCGCGTGGTGGCCGACGGGGTACTGCGGGAGGCCGTCGTGCCAGCGGGTGACGCGGGTGGCGACGGGCGCGGCGTCCAGGCCGGTGGCCGCGTGCAGATCGCGCCGGGAGAGGGCGAGCAGGTCGGCGTCGTCCCGCTCCAGGATCGCGCTCTCCCCGTACCGGCCCACCGAAGTGCGCAGAACCAGCAGGTCAGGGTCCTCCTCGTCGATCCAGCCCCACTTGCGCGAGGCGAACGTGGACGCCTTGATGGTGTGCCCGTCGATGGGCGGCACGAGAAAACCACTGCCTTCGGGGAGGTCGGTTTCGCTGCGGCGGTAGGCGAGGGTCATCAGGGCCATGGAGGCGTACTCGACGGTGGCGAGCTCGGCGGCGGCCGCGGGTGCCTCGACGCCCAGGAGCGCGGCAGCGGCGTACGCGGGCACGGCGACCACCACGGAGTCGGCGTCGATGACGCTCTTCTCGGTGCTGACCTGCCAGCCCCCCGCGGTGCGCGTCAGCTCGGTGACGGCCGCCCCGGTGTGGATGACACCGCCACGCGCGCGTACCGACTCCGCGACGGCGATCGGCAGTTGGCCGACGCCGCCCTCGATGCCCATGAAGACGGGACCGGTCTGCTGGTTCTTCGCGGCGCGGGCCTGGATCTCGCGTACGCCCTCGGTGAGCGAGGCGTGGCTGCGGGCCGCCTCGAAGAGCTGCGGCACCGCCGAGCGCATCGAGATGCGGTAGGCGTCACCTGCGTACACCCCGCCCAGGAGCGGCTCCACCAGGCGGTCGACGACCTCGCGGCCGAGGCGCCCGGCGACGTACTCACCGACCGCGACATCGTCGCCGACCTCGGTGGCCGGCAGCTCGCGGTCCTGCTCGATGCGGTGAAGACCTTCGTCGGAGAGCACGCCGGAGAGGGCCGACGCGTCGCCGGGCACGCCCATGACGTGGCCCTTGGGCATCGGGCGCAGGGCGCCCCGGGTCCAGATCGCGGCGGTCGCGGTGGCGGGCGGCTGCAGCCGGTCGGTGAGGCCGGCCTCGCGGGCCAGGGCCACGGCCTCGGGCCGGCGGGCGAGCATCGACTCGGCGCCGAGGTCGACGCGGACGCCTGCGATCTCGCCGGGGAGCAGTTTGCCGCCGAGCCGGTCGGAGGCCTCAAGGACGGTCACCCGGGCTCCGGTGCCGAGCAATCGATGGGCGGCGGCAAGGCCGGCGATCCCACCGCCGATGACCACGACATGACCCGTACCCGTACGTGTGTCCGTTTCGCGCATACCTCCACTCTACGAGCCGCGCGAGTCCCGACCGTGACCCCATCGGGACCTGTCGGCAACCACCGTTCCGCCCCGCTCCGGCGTCAAAGGAGCAGTCAAGGGAGCAACAGCCACCACGACCCTCGGGGGGTACGTCGGGATGAACGCGTCCAGCACGTCAAGGCACCGCACCGTCCAGGCACTCTCGGCCGTGCTGCTCGCGGTCGCCCTCGCGCTCGCGGGGTGCAGCGCGGGCGGTGACAGCGGCGGCGACAGCGACAAGGCGGCGGGCAGCGCGGCGAGGGACCGGGCGGACTCGTCCGACGAGCGTGGCGTGGGCGGCGGCCAGGCGGACAAGTCCGGCGCGAAGAAGCCGCCGAAGCTCACCGGCACCCACATCATCCGCACCGCGACCCTGACCGTCCGCGTCAAGGACGTGCCGAAGGCGCTCGACGAGGCGCGCTCGGTCGCCACGGACGCGGGCGGTGTCGTCGGCGACGAGACGACGGACCGCGACGGCCGCGGCCACGAGCGCTCGCGGATCGTGCTGCGGGTGCCGCAGGACCAGTACGAGGAGGTCCTCAAGTCCCTTGAGGGAACGGGCAAGTTGATCGAGCGCAAGGCCAAGGCGCAGGACGTCACCGACCAGGTCGTCGACGTCGGGAGCCGCATCAAGTCGCAGCGGGCGAGCGTGGCGCGGGTGCGGGAGCTGATGGACAAGGCGACGAAGCTGAGCGATGTCGTCACCCTGGAAGGGGAGTTGAGCTCCCGGCAGTCCGAGCTGGAGGCGCTGCTCGCGCAGCAGTCGTCGCTGAAGGACCGTACGAGCATGTCCACGATCACGCTCTCGCTCAGCGAGACGGCGGCGCAGAAGACGGACGCGGACGACGACGATCCGACGTTCGTGGACGCGCTGTCCGGCGGCTGGGACGCCTTCGTGACGATGCTGCGCTGGCTGGCGGTCGCCCTCGGCGCGATCCTGCCGTTCGCGGCGGTGGCGGCGCTCCTGATCGTGCTGTGGCTGCGCTTTGCGCGGAGCCTGCTGCCCCGCAGGACCGCCGTGGCTCCGGCGGGTCCGGCGGGTCGGGTACCGGCTCAGGTACCGGCACCGGCTCCGGCACCGGCCGCGCCTCCGGCGGGCGAGGGCGACGACGACTGAGCACGCCAACTGCGGTCGCGCCGTAGCGTGTCCGTATGAGCAGCACGAGAGAGCGACTTGTGGTCATCGGGGGCGGGGGGGGCGGGGGGCGGCGCGCCCAGCGACACGCCCGCCGCACGCCGCAGCCCACCCCCACCGCTGAGCCGACGTGGCGCGCCCCCCCGCGCACCGCGCATAACACA
>NZ_JBHYIG010000431.1:0-1705 GCF_042740015.1 Streptomyces sp. NPDC059037 | reverse complement strand
GGGCGGTTGGGTGTCGTTTGGAGCCGCACGTGTGTGCGAGTTGTGGTCAGGGGGGGCGACGGGGGGGGCTTGTCCGCCGCGTCGCAGGCACGCAGGCTCAAGGGCCCGGACGAGCTGGAGATCGTCGCTTTCGAGCGCGGTCACTTCACCTCGTACTCGGCCTGCGGCATCCCCTACTGGGTGGGCGGCGACGTCCCGTCGCGGGACGAGCTGATCGCGCGTACGCCGGAGGAACACCGGGCGCGCGACATCGACCTGCGGATGCGTACGGAGGTCATGGAGATCGATCCGGCGGGGCGCCGCGTGCGCACCCGCGACCTCGAATCCGGGGCCGAGGACTGGACGGCGTACGACAAGCTCGTGATCGGCACCGGCGCCCGTCCGGTCCGCCCGTCGCTGCCCGGCATCGACGCCCCCGGAGTGCACGGCGTGCAGACCCTCGACGACGGCCAGGCGCTCCTGGACACGCTCGCCGAGACGCCGGGCCGCAGGGCGGTCGTCATCGGCGCGGGCTACATCGGCGTCGAGATGGCCGAGGCGCTGATCCAGCGCCGCTACGAGGTCACCG
This sequence comes from Streptomyces sp. NPDC059037, assembly GCF_042740015.1. Lineage (NCBI taxonomy): Bacteria > Bacillati > Actinomycetota > Actinomycetes > Kitasatosporales > Streptomycetaceae > Streptomyces > Streptomyces sp. NPDC059037. The sequence goes on along the minus strand of NZ_JBHYIG010000431.1, from coordinate 1,137 downwards.
TCGTCAACCGCGGCGCGGAGCCGATGTCGACGCTCGACCCGGACATGGGCCGCCTGGTCCACGAGGCGATGTCGGGGATGGGCATCGAGATGGTGAACGACTCCGAGGTCACCAAGATCCTCACCGGTGAGGACGGCCGGGTCAGGGCGGTGGCCACGGAGGACACCGAGTATCCGGCGGACGTGGTGGTGCTCGGCATCGGCGTGCGCCCCGAGACGGAACTCGCCCGCGCCGCGGGCCTGCCGCTCGGCGAGCACGGCGGGCTGCTCACCGACCTGGCGATGCGCGTACGCGGCCACGACGGCATCTGGGCGGGCGGCGACTGCGTGGAGGTGCTCGACCTGGTCTCGGGCCGCGAACGCCATATCGCGCTCGGCACGCACGCCAACAAGCACGGCCAGGTCATCGGCTCGAACGTGGGCGGGAGTTACGCGACGTTCCCCGGTGTCGTCGGCACGGCGGTCAGCAAGGTCTGCGACCTGGAGATCGCCCGCACGGGCCTGCGCGAGAAGGACGCGCGGGCCGCGGGCCTGCAGCACGTGACGGTGACCATCGAGTCGACGAGCCGGGCGGGCTACTACCCCGGAGCGGCCGTGATGACGGTGAAGATGCTCGCCGAACGGGGCACGGGCCGGCTGCTCGGCGTCCAGATCGTGGGCCGCGAGGGCGCCGCCAAGCGCGTCGACATCGCGGCGGTGGCCCTGACAGCACGGATGACGGTGGAACAGATGACCGCACTCGACCTCGGTTACGCCCCACCGTTCTCACCGGTGTGGGACCCGATCCTGGTGGCGGCGCGGAAGGCGGTGACGGCGGTGCGGGCGAAGGGGGTCTGAAGGGCCCCGGGGGGCGCGCCCCGAAGGGGCGCGGGGAACTGCGCGCCCAGCCACATCGGACCCGCAGAATCACAACGCACCCGCCCCGCGCAAACCGCAAGCCCGCCCTGATTCGCACCCCCTTCACTCGGGCGTAACCCAGCTCCCCCGCAGGTCAGAACGCGCTTGCTACGCAAAAGGCGCCGCGACCCGAGCCTCCCGAGTTGGCTGATTCATGGCGGTGGGGGGGGGGGCCCCGCCGGGGCGCACCCCGCGCGGGGGGGTTTAAAAAAAAAACAGGCACCACAAGCACGGAGGGTGT
>NZ_JBHYIG010000430.1:0-5325 GCF_042740015.1 Streptomyces sp. NPDC059037 | reverse complement strand
CCGGCGGGGGGGGGGGGGGGGCCCCCGCTGGTCCTTCAGATGATAAAACACTCATAACCCCCTCTTTCTCATGACCAACATAGCGTGGGGGCCCCTCGCGACCCATTGGAGGTACGCCCCGCGCCCCTCTGCTTATCCTGGCTCCCATGCTGACCCTGACCCAGGCCCTCCACGACCAGATCGTCGCGCACGCGCGCCAGGACCACCCCGACGAGGCGTGCGGCGTGGTCGCGGGTCCCGCGGGCACCGGCCGCCCCGAGCGCTTCATCCCGATGCTGAACGCGGCCCGCTCGCCCACGTTCTACGAGTTCGACTCGGGCGACCTCCTCAAGCTCTACCGCGAGATGGACGACCGCGACGAGGAGCCGGTGATCGTCTACCACTCGCACACGGCGACCGAGGCGTACCCCTCGCGCACCGACATCACGTACGCGAACGAGCCCGGCGCGCACTACGTCCTGGTCTCCACGGCGGACACCGACGGCGCGGGCGACTTCCAGTTCCGCTCCTACCGGATCGTCGACGGCGAGGTCACCGAGGAAGAGGTCAAGGTCGTCCAGGCATACTGAGCCTCACCTTTGAGGCGGCAGGACCCAGGAAGCCGGTGCGAATCCGGCACGGTCCCGCCACTGTGACCCCACCCTTCGCGGGTGGGGCAGTCAGGAACTGACCTGCCGCCCTCTCCCACGGATACAGGGGACGCGGAATCCCCTGGAGGAGGCACAGCTCAGCCATGTCCCGACCGCTGCGCGCACTCATAGCCGCCGCCCTGCTCGCCCCGCTCGCCGCGTGCACGAGCTCCGCGGAGCCCGATGCCGCGCCGGGGGCGAAGGCCGCCGGGTTCCCGTACACCGTCACCAACTGCGGCGTGAAGACGACGTACGATGCGCCCCCGAAGCGCGCCGTGACGATGAACCAGCACACGACGGAAGTGATGCTGGAGCTCGGCCTCGCGGACCGCATGGCGGGCACCGCCTTCCTGGACGACAAGGTCCTTCCGTCGTACGCGAAGGCCTACGCGTCCGTCCCGGTCCTGGCCAAGGAGTACCCCTCCTACGAGAAGCTGCTCGCCGCCAACCCCGACTTCGTGTACGGCGGTTACCCGAGCGCCTTCCTCGCGGGCGATGGCCGCAGCCGCGCGGCGCTCGCGAAGTCCGGCATCAAGTCCCGCCTCGACGTGGAGGGCTGCGCGAAGCGCCCGGTGACCATGAAGGACGTCTTCCGGGAGGTCCGCGAGGTCGGCTCCACCTTCGGGGTGCGGGCACGGGCGGACCGCTGGGTGAGCGGCGCCGAGCGTGAACTGGCCGACACGGCAGAGAAGCTGAAGGACGGCAAGCCCCTCCCGGTCTTCGTCTACGACAGCGGCGACAAGACGGCCTTCACCGCGGGCGGCCGGGGCATCGGCAACGACATCATCGAGCGGGCGGGCGGCCGCAACGTCTTCGCCGGCCTGGACAAGTCCTTCGGCGACGCGTCCTGGGAGTCGGTGGTGGACAGCAGCCCCGAGGTGATCCTGATCCTCGACTACGGCGGCACGACCGTCACCCAGAAGAAGCGCCGCCTCTTGGAGGACCCGGTGCTCGCCGACGTCCCCGCCATCAAGAACAAGCGGTTCGCGGTGCTGCCGCTGTCGGATGTGGTGACGGGGGTGCGGGCTCCGGGTGCGGTGAAGAAGCTGGCGGAGCAGCTGTGAGCCGCCTTCTCCGGCGCGGCCAGGCGAGATTTTCAGCCCGTCCGGCGTTTGAGGACGAACTCGGCGAAGCCGGTGACGGACGGTCGCCCCGGCCGGCGGAGCCGGAACATTCGGCAAGGGGCGGGATCGGGGAAAGAAAGCCGCCCTACGCAGCCGTCATCACCGCCCTCCTCATAGCCCTCGCGGCAGCGGCCACCGCGGGCCTCGCCCTCGGCTCGGTCAAGATCCCCGTGACCGATGTCCTGGAGATCCTCACGGGCAGGGCGGAACCCTCCCCCTTCCGCACGATCGTGCTGGACGCCCGCCTGCCCAGGGTCCTGCTCGGCGCAGCCGTGGGCGCGGGCCTCGCCGTCATAGGCACGGTCCTCCAGGCCCTGGTCCGCAACCCCCTCGCGGACCCCTTCCTCCTGGGAGTCTCCTCCGGCGCGTCGGCCGGCGCGGTCGCCGCCATCGTCCTCGGCAGCGCTTTCGGCGTCGGCGCGGGCCTGTCCATCACGGTCACCATCCCGGCCGCGTCGTTCGCGGGGGCGCTCCTCTCCCTGCTCATCGTCTACACCCTGGCCAGAAGCGCCGGCGGCGGCTTCGCCACCGGCCGGCTGATCCTGGCGGGCGTGGCCGTCTCGTACATCCTCTCCGCCCTGACCAGCCTGATCCTGGTTATCGCGGACAGCACGGACCATCTGCAGGAGGTCCTGTACTGGACGCTCGGCGGCCTCGGCAGCGCCCGCTGGGACATGCTGGCCCTCCCCGCCGGCGTACTGATCGTCGGCACGGCGCTCCTGCTCGCCCTGGCCCGCCCCCTGGACCTGCTCCTCGTCGGCGAGGAGGGCGCCACCGTCCTCGGCCTGGACACCGCACGCTTCCGCGCCGCCGTCTTCGTCCTCGCCTCGCTCCTGACCGGCGTACTCGTCGCGTACAGCGGAGCCATCGGCTTCGTCGGCCTGATGGTGCCGCACGCCGCCCGGATGCTGGTCGGTGCATCGCACCGCGCGCTCCTTCCGGTCGCGGCGCTTGGGGGCGCGGTGTTCCTGGTGGCCGCCGACCTCGCCGCGCGCACGGTCGCCGCCCCGCAGGACATCCCGGTCGGGGTGCTCACCGCGCTCACCGGCGGCCCGTTCTTCCTGTGGCTGCTGCGCAGGAGCCGTGGCGGGGAGGCGGCCGTATGACCGCCCTGAGCACCGAGAACCTCTCCTACCGTGCGCCCGGCGGCCGCCTCCTCGTCGACGGCGTCACCCTGCACGCCACCGGCGGCGAGACCGTCGGCATCGTGGGCCCCAACGGCAGCGGCAAGACGACCCTCCTGCGCTGTGTGTACGGCACGCTGACGCCCACCGGCGGCCGCGTCCTCCTGGACGGCGACGACCTGGCGGGGCGCTCGGCCAAGGCCCGCGCCCGCCGCATCGCCACCGTTCCGCAGGACGGCCACGGCGGCTTCGAGCTCACCGTCCGGCAGATCGTCGCGATGGGCCGCTCCCCGCACAAACGCTTCTGGGAGGCGGACACGGCCGAGGACGAGCGCCTGGCCCGCGCGGCCCTCGAACGGGTCGGCGCGGCCGGCCTCGCGCACCGCACCTTCGCCGGGCTCTCCGGCGGCGAGCGTCAACGTGCCCTGGTGGCAAGGGCGTTGGTGCAGCAGCCCGCCGTGCTGATCCTCGACGAGCCGACCAACCACCTGGACATCCGCTACCAGCTGGAGATCCTCGGCCTGGTCCGCGCCCTCGGCACGACGAACCTCCTCGCCCTGCACGACCTGAATCTCGCGGCGTACTACTGCGATCGTCTGTACGTTCTCGACGCCGGCCGCCTCGTCGCGTCAGGACCGCCGAAGGAGGTCCTGACCAGCGAGCTCCTGGCCGAGGTGTACGGGGTGACGGCCGAGGTGTCCGTACACCCCGCGACCGGGGCGCCGACGGTCACGTATCTGCCGCCATCCACGTGATGGACGTAATCCGTCCACCATGCGAGATCACATTCCAGAACCCGGACCGGGAATCGATACGATGACCGCATGGTTCCCCACGACGTGAGCGACAAGATGCCGGGCATGCTGCTCGTTGCGCGTCTGCACGTCGATCTGTGCAGGCTCTCGAGCGCGATCTGTCCGCGCTGACCGCTGCCGCCGTACGGCCGTGAGCCGCGGCGCCACAACCGCGTCCTGCCCTTGCACCACGCATTACGCATCAAGCACCACGCACCCGCACGACCGGGCCGCCGCGCGCCCACCACGTGACTTCTCCCGACAGGAGCCCTCAGCCATGGCCATCGAGGTCCGCATCCCGACCATCCTCCGCACCTACACCGACGGCGAGAAGGCCGTCCAGGGCAGTGGGGACACCCTCGCCGAGCTCTTCGCCGACCTCGACTCGCGGCACGCGGGCATCGCCGAGCGCATCGTCGAAGGCGACAAGCTGCGCCGCTTCGTGAACGTGTACCTGAACGACGAGGACGTCCGCTTCCTGGACGGCATCTCCACCAAGCTCACCGACGGCGACAACGTCACGATCCTCCCGGCCGTGGCCGGCGGCATGGTCTGATCCCGGATGCCTCGCTACGACTCCCCGCTGGCGGCCGTGGGCAACACGCCCCTGGTCCGTCTGCCGCGCCTGTCCCCATCGGACGACGTACGCATCTGGGCGAAGCTGGAGGACCGGAACCCGACCGGTTCCATCAAGGACCGCCCGGCGCTGCACATGGTCGAACAGGCGGAGAAGGACGGGCGGTTGACGCCCGGCTGCACGATCCTGGAGCCGACGTCCGGCAACACGGGCATCTCGCTCGCGATGGCGGCCAAGCTCAAGGGCTACCGCATCGTGTGCGTCATGCCGGAGAACACCTCGCAGGAGCGGCGTGACCTCCTCGCCATGTGGGGCGCGGAGATCATCTCCTCCCCGGCGGCGGGCGGCTCCAACACGGCGGTGCGCGTCGCCAAGGAGCTGGCGGCGGAGCACCCGGACTGGGTGATGCTCTACCAGTACGGGAACCCGGACAACGCGGGCGCGCACTACGCGACGACCGGCCCGGAGATCCTCGCGGACCTGCCCTCCATCACCCACTTCGTGGCGGGCCTCGGCACGACGGGCACGCTGATGGGCGTCGGCCGTTTCCTGCGCGAGCAGAAGCCGGACATCAAGATCGTCGCGGCGGAGCCCCGCTACGACGACCTCGTCTACGGCCTGCGGAACCTGGACGAGGGCTTCGTCCCCGAGCTGTACGACGCGTCCGTCCTGACGTCCCGGTTCTCCGTCGGCTCGGCGGACGCGGTGACGCGCACGCGGGAGCTGCTCCAGCAGGAGGGCATCTTCGCGGGCGTCTCCACCGGGGCCGCGCTGCACGCCGCGATCGGCGTGGGCAAGAAGGCGGTGGCGGCGGGCGAGTCCGCCGACATCGTCTTCGTCGTGGCCGACGGCGGCTGGAAGTACCTGTCGACGGGCGTCTACACGGCACCGACGACCGAGGCGGCCATCGAGACCCTGCAGGGGCAACTCTGGGCGTAGGCAGGACCCCGCGGGACCTCGACCTCAAACGGGGGGGTGGGGGGGGGGGGGGCGCCCGCGCCCCCCGCGCCCGCACTCACACACCCACGGACACACAACCACTCAGACGCCCACACATCGACAAACACGCACTCACCA
>NZ_JBHYIG010000429.1:0-5346 GCF_042740015.1 Streptomyces sp. NPDC059037 | reverse complement strand
CCCCGGGGCCCTCGAGGAGCCAGCTCTCCGAGGGGGGGGTCGTGGTGTCGCGGGCGGGGAACCTCGTGACTTTCGGGGGCGGGGGGGGGGGGTGGGGGGGGGGGGGGGGGGGCGCCGTCAGCCCCGCCGTCGATCTGAGTACGCGTACTCTGTCCGCCCCGCCGCCCCGCCCGGCAGCCTCGTACGCATGACGGCAAAGTCGATGCACATGAGCGCGATGAGCGCGATACCGCACGGTGCGGCGAACCTGCTGAGCCGGATGAGCTGGTTGAGCCGGCTGAACCTGCTGAGCCAGCTGCCGAAGCGCCCTCTGCTGGAGCGCTGGGCGACCCGCGCCGCGGGGGCGGCGCTGGCGGCCGCGGCGTACCTCGTCTGCCTGCCCTGGGACCTGCGCAATCGCCCCGAGACGCCGGGCGCGATCAACGAGACGTCACCGGTGTCGGCGCCGGGAGTGATCTTCCTGGCGGTGTCGATGCTGGCCCTCGCGGCCTACTTCGGCTTCCGGGACCGCCTCGTCCTGGCGCTGCTCCTGGTGGCGGGACCGCCGGCGACCTTGATGTACGTGTCCTTCGACAGCCACCCGGAGCCGGACGCGGCGGTGTGGCCGGTGGCGTGGGCGTTCTTCACGCTGGTGATGGGGGCGGGGGTCTTGGCGGTGGCGGGCTTCGCACGGTTGTTCAGGGACAGCGAGGGCTGAGCTGTCCGCTGGGGGGGGGCGGCGAGGTGTGAGCTGCTTGCTCGGGGGCGGCGAGGTGTGAGCTGCCCGCTCAGGGGCGGCGGCGAGGCCTGAACCCGCCGCCGCCCCAGCCCAGTTCAGCCCCGCCGGTCCACAAGCGCCCAACTGGCAAGCCCCACGCCCCCGGCGACCCCGAAGACCGCGGGCCACGCCCCGACCTTCTTGGCCAGCGGATGCGACCCCGCGAAGGCGGCGACGTACGCGGTGCTGAGCGCGGCGGCGGTCCTGCCGCCCGCCTTGGCCTGCCACTCCTTCGCGGCGACGGCGCCCGCGGCGGCGAGCACCACGCCACCGAGCGGCCGCTTCTTGGTCCACCTGGCGACGGCGAACCCTCCGACAAGCCCCGTGGCGGCCACTGCTGCCGCCGGTACCTTCGCCATGCCTGACTCGCTTCCGTTGTCCGTTGCTTCCGGCCGATACGTCCTCAATACGTCTGCGGCCGAGGCTAACGCGCCGCCTGGAAGGCCTTGCGGCGAGGGGCCCCGTCCCGCATAGGTTTGGTGGTACACCGCACCCGACGAGGGACCGATAGCAGAAATGACCGCGCGTACCCCCACCCGCGCCCGTACCGCCCTGGTCATCGGGGGCGGCATCGCAGGCCCGGTAGCGGCGATGGCGCTGCACAAGGCGGGCATCGAGGCAACGGTGTACGAGGCGTACGACTCCACGAAGCGCGTGGGCCCGAGCCCCGGCATGACGATCGCACCCAACGGCCAGCAGGCTCTGTCCGCGATCGACGCGGCGGACGTGGTGAGCGAGATCGGCACCCCGGTGACGTCAACGTCCTTGCGCAGCTGGACAGGTAGGCACCTCGCCGGCCTGACCCCGCCCCCCGGCCTCCCGCCCACCCGCTTCGTCTGGCGCACGGACCTCCACGAGGCGATCGACGAGGAGGCGGCACGCCGCGACATCCCCATCCACCGGGGCAAGCGCCTGCTGGACGCGACGGACACCGGCACGGGCGTCACCGCCCGCTTCGCGGACGGCTCGCTGGCGAGGGCGGACATCCTGATCGGCGCGGACGGCCTCCGCTCGACGGTCCGCCCCCTGATCGACCCCTCGGCCCCAACTCCCCACTACGGCGGGACACTTACCTTCACGGCGAGGGTGACGGAGACCGAACTCCCCTCCACCGCAGGCGTATTGCACCAATGCCTCGGCAAGCGCGCGTACATGACGTACCAGATCTTCGACGACGGCACGGCGGTGTGGTCGGCGACGCTGCCCCACCGCGAACCCATGACAACGGCGGAGGCGCGCTCCGTCGGCCCGGCAGCATGGCTGAACCGCCTGACGGAGGCGTTCACGGACGACCGCACGGCGGCAACGGAACTCCTCGGCTCCACCCCGGCCCCCGCCCTGCTCATCGCGGGCCCCGCGGAGAACATGCCCCCGCTCAGCACCTGGAGCCGAGGCCGCATGACCCTGATAGGCGACGCGGCGCACGCAACACCCCCCACGTCGGGCCAAGGCGCATCCCTCGCATCGGAGAGCGCGGTCCAACTGGCCCGCTGCCTACGAGACTTGCCCCCTTCCAAGGCCTTCAGGGCATACGAGTCCCTGCGCCGCCCCCGGGTGTCCCGCATCCTCAAACACGCCACATCCACCCCGACATCCACCTCGGCCGCGGCCCGCACGGCGTCCCCGAAACCGGCGGGTCCCCTGACCCGCGCGCTCCGGGACGCGGTGCTGCCGGTGGCGACGAAGGTGGGGGCCGGTTCGGTATGGGGAACGTGGCAGTTCGACCACCGGATCGACTGGGAGGAGCGGGTCGACTAGGACGGCCTCGGAGTCGTCGTCGGGGCGGCCCCCGCAGTCGTCGTCGGGGGCCGGGGGCATCACGCGACGGCGGTGCCCTCCAGCTCGACCATCTGGCCGGGGACCGCAAGCCGGGTCACCCCGAGCATCGTGCTGGTCGGCGCCACCCCTGCGGCGCCCAACCGCCCGGCCAGAATGCCGTAGTGCGGGAAGAGCAGCTCGACGTCGGTCGTGTAGACGTTGAGCCGGACGAGGTTGGCGAGAGACATGCCGGCCTCGGCGAGCACGGCCTCCAGGTTGTCGATGCTCAGCGCCAACTGCGCTGCCATGTCCCCGTCGTGCTGGGGTTTGCCGTCACGGTTCATCGCGGTCTGCCCCGAGACGTACAGGGTCCGGGTGTGCCCGGAGACGACTTCACCCTGGTTGAACCCCAACTCCGCGGACCAGGTAACCGGGTTGACCGCAGTTCGCTCAACCGTCACATCAGCTGTCACGTCAGCTCCATTCGCTTCGTCGCTTCATGAGGCGTACGTACGTCGATCGGCTCGACAACCGCCAAACTTCGACGCCGTGTTGTCGCGTCAACGAGCCTCGCAACTAATCACGACATCCTTGGTCACGTATCTCGCTAAAGTTCCCGCATGCGCGCCGACCGTTTGGTCTCACTGGTGCTACTCCTGCGCCAGCGCGGTCGACTGACTGCGGACACGCTGGCCCGCGAGCTGGAGGTATCCACCCGCACGGTGCTGCGCGACATCGAGGCGCTGTCCGCGGCCGGCGTCCCGGTCTACGCGGAACGCGGGCGGTACGGCGGTTTCGCGTTGTCGCCCGGTTTCCGGACCGAGCTCACCGGTCTCAATCACGACGAGGCCCTGGCCCTGCTGACCGCCGGATCGGGGCGCGGGGAGCAGACGTTCGGCCTCGGCTCGGCACTCGCTTCGGCCATGCGGAAGGTGGTCGACGCGCTGCCCGAAGGCCACCGGGCCACCGCGAGCGACGCGGTCCAGCGGTTCCTCGTAGACCCGGAGACCGACCTGCTCTCACGCAGGCAGGCCACCGAGGAGGCACCCGACACCACGACCATGGTCGAGGTCCGGCGCGCGGTACTCGCCGGCCACAAGCTGCGCATCCACTACGCGGCCACGGGCCAGGCGCCACAGTGGCGCACGGTGGACCCGATCGGCCTCGTCACCGTACGAGACCGGGGCTACTTGCTGGCCACGAGATCCGGCGCGGACCGCACGTACCGCCTGTCGCGGCTGCTGGCAGCCGAGAAACTCCCCGAACCGGCACAGCGACCGAACAGGATCGACCTGGACCGGATCTGGCAGGAACGCTCCGCGCGCTTCCTCTCCGACGGCGACCACATCTCCGTACGGGTACGCGTGAACCCGGCACGACGCGAGGAGCTGCTGGACACGGCCCTGGCAGTCCGCGCGGAAGAACCCGCCCCCGACGCGGAGGGCTGGCTGCGCCTGGAGGTGACCTTCCAGGACCCCCGTCACGCCGAGTGGGCGCTGTGGCAACTCGGCACGGACGCGGAAGCCCTGACGCCACAGTCGCTGCGCACCGCCTTGCGCAACCGCGCGGAGGCGATGGCCACGCGCTACAGGGACTCATCTTGAGGTGTTGCGGAGGACGACGCAGGGGGAGAGCGGGGAAGAGCGGGGAGAGCCCCCATCCCCTCACGCCCTCACGCCCTCACGCCCTCAAGAACAATCGGAGTGGTACCGGAAGGGCATGCCGGGACAGCCGTGCGCGCAGACGAAGAGATACATGCCACCCATGTCGCCGAGCATGATGCCGGGAGCGCACTGCAGGGCGTTCCGGTCCTCGTAAGGAATCGCAAACACGCTCCACCCGTCATCGTCACCACCCGCGCCGGACCTGTCCTCGACAGGCACCCAGCGCCGCCATGAGGCCCCGTCGAACTCGGCACTCTTGATGGTCACGAGATGCCGCATACGCTGCCCGCACTCACCCGGACAGGCGGGCCAGTAAGGATCCTGGGTCCAACTCGGATAGCCACCGACTTTGATGCCGGGAGCAACGCTGAGATGCGACCAGTAGGCGCAGGCACTCCCGTCCTCCTCGGCACGATCCTCCATCTCCTCGAACGCCTCCTCCAGCTCCTCGGCGACCTCGTCATCGAGATCCCAGCTCGGATACTCGACGACACGCTCGGGGTGCAGCACGCAGGGATCCGGCAGATAGTCGTCACGGGCACCGACGGGCCGAGGCGGCTCCTCGACGAACGGCGGTTTGCACCGCACGCTGTCGCGCCAAAAGATCTCAGGCCGTGGCACATACCCGGCCTCATGATCGAAGGGACACCACAGGACTTGCAGTACGTCGGTGCCCTCAGGGAAAGGCAGTTCGGGAACGTCACGTGCGTACAGCTGAAGCACCGGAACCATGGGCTGCGCGACACCATCGTCGACGGGCGCGAACCGGGTCCGCGGATGCGAGTCCCCACAGCGCGGCCAGTCCTCGACCACCGGCCACGCCAGCACCCCACCCACGGAACTGTCCCCCGGCCCGGGCCGCCCCCGCCGAGGATGCAGCCGGACGGCCTCGCGACGGAGGGGCGCGATGGCGGGGAAGAGGGCCTCTACGTCGAGGAGGGGTGGTGGGGTGGTGCGGGACGCGCACGACTCGCTCCCGGCGGCAGACAAGGGTCCCCTTGGCATTGGCACGACGGCTCCTTACGCAGGCGATGAATGAAAGTTTCTCGGGGCTGGGGGGCGGGCTTCGGTGGGCCGGTGGTGGTGTTCTTACCGGGGCCGCCCGGTTGTCCCGAGGTTGGCGGTTCCGGGCCGGGTGTAAAGGGCGCTCCTTCGTCGCGTCGGCTG
>NZ_JBHYIG010000428.1:0-5421 GCF_042740015.1 Streptomyces sp. NPDC059037 | reverse complement strand
GGGCGGGCGCTCGCCCCCCCCCCCCCGCCCAAGGCCTCCCCCCCCACCCCTAAGGTGTATCCACCGTTCCTCGCCGATTCACCCCATCAGGCAGGCGCTCGGAGTGAACCGAGGGGGCGGAAGGGGGCGCGTTCGCCGCGCGTTCTGTCCCGCTGATCACCGCCGACCTACCGTCGGAAGGACGGGGCGGGTGGCAGGGAGGTTCGGGCATGACGGGACAGGGGGACCCGGCGGCCCTCGACAGGACCCTGGTGCGGATATGCGACCTGGCGGGGCGGCCGCGCGGGACCGGATTCGCCGCCGACGACCAGGGCACGGTGATCACCAGCCACGAAGCGGTCGACGGGCTCGCACGGCTCGTGCTGCACGCCGCGGGGGAGCGCGTGTGCGTGGTGACCGCCGACGCCGTGGTGCACCTGCCGGAGGCGGATCTCGCCCTCGTCCGCACGGAGGGGCTCGGGCTGCGCCCGCTGCCCGTCACCGTGCGTGAGGCCGTTCCGGTCGGCAGCTATGTGCGGATCGCCGCGCGCGGCTGGCGCGAGGCACGCATCCTCGGCCCGGCGACGGTGACCTACACCGCCACGGACCGCTTCCATCTGGTCGACGCCGCGCTGGAGCTCGCCATCGGCACCGACGGCGCGGACGCGCTGCGGCTCGGCGGCGGGGCGGCGGGCGGCCCGGTCGTCGACGCCTCGTCCGGAGCCGTGCTCGCCGTCCTGGGCACCGCGCTGCACGGCGAGCACAGCTCGGCGGGGATCGCCGTGCCGCTGCGGGACGCGGCGGCCGCCGATCCCGGGGGACCGCTCGCCGAGCTGCTCGTGCGCAACGCGGCGACCGTTCCGGCGTACGGCCGGGATCTCAACCTGGCCGGCGCGCTGCATCTGACGGCGACCTCGCTGGGCTCCGACGGGCCGCGCGCCGCCGTCCTCGACCCGGTCGAACGCCCGGATACGGCAAAGGAGTTGGCGGAGTTCACCGACGGCCCCGCACAGGTGCTCGGCCTGGTCGGCGACCCCGGCACCGGCCGGACCACCGAACTCGCGGCCCTCGCCGCGCGCCGGGCGCGCGGCGCCGAGCCGGCCCCCACGCTGTGGCTGCGCGGTGCGGACCTGCAGGGCGCGGACACGGGCGTGGGCGATGCGGTGGAGCGTGCCCTTGAGCGGGCCGGGCGCATCGTCGAGGCCTCGGAGGATCTCCTCGCCGGGGCGGACGACGGGCTCGGGGACATCTCGGCGGGGCGGGTCGCGCGGCTCGTGCGGGACCGGGGGCGGCCGTTGCTGCTGCTGCTCGACGGGCCCGAGGAGATGCCGCCGGTGCTCGCGCACCGTCTCGCGGAGTGGAGCGGCGGTACGGCCGAGTGGCTGCGGGACACGGGGGCGCGGCTCGTCGTGGCCTGCCGCGCGGAGTACTGGGAGCAGGCGGGGGAGCACTTTCCTGCCGAGCTGCTGCAGGAGTGTGTGTGCCTCGGGGATCTGCCCGAGCGGCAGGCACGGCTCGCCCGGGCGCGGTACGGCATCCCGGAGGGCGCGCTGGCCGCCGCCGACGCCCGCCATCCGCTGGCGCTGCGGCTCCTGTCCGAGGTGCGCGCCGCGCTGCCGGACGCGCCACCGCCCGGGCGGCCGGGGCGCGAGGAGATCTTCGCCGCCTATCTGGACCTGCTGTGCCTGCGGGTCGCGGTGCGGCTCGCTGCTCCGCAGGGGCTGCGGGGCGGGGCGGTGCGGCGGCTCGCGGCGAAGGTGTCGGGGCAGGTGCACGAGGCGGCGCGGCGGTGTCTGGGGCCGGGGCAGGGGGAGTTGGACCGGGCGTCGTTCGAGGAGGTGTTCCCGTGGGGGACGGGGTGGGCCTCCGCGGTCCTCACGGAGGGGTTGCTGACCCCTGCGGGGGACGGGTACCGCTTCGCGCACGAGGAGGTCGCGGACTGGATCCAGGGGATGCATCTGGATGTGGACGGGGCGCTGTGGTCCCTGGTGCATCGGTACGAGGCGGCTGCGCCGCGGGCCGGGGCGGCGTCCTTGCCGGTCCCCCGCCACCGGATCGGCCCGGTCATCCAGGCCCTGCTGCAGCTGCGCCCTGCCGAACTGGAGCCTCGGCTAAGGGAGTTGGCTCGGTTCGGGGAGGGTTCTGTACTGCCCGGCGCATCGGGGCCCGGCGGTGAAGGTTGTGCCCACCCGTTCCGCCGTGCGGAACGCCTGCCCACAACCGATGCGGAAGGCGTCGCCGCCCTTGCTGTGGGCACCGATGCACCAGGGTGGTGGGCCGGCCATCTGCTGGTCGAGACGCTCTGCCGGGTGCCCGACGCGTCGCCGTACCGAGCCCTGCTCGCCGAGCTGGCCCGGCAGGGGAGGTACGACGCCGAGTTCTGGCTCGCCCTCCCCCTCCCGGAGAGCGACCGCTTCGACCTCCTGCGGGACGCGGTGATCCACGACCCCCCGCCCGGCCCCCCGCAGGGCAGCCGCTGCCTCGACGCCGTCGCCGAGCTCCTCGCGCGCAACCCCGCCAAGGCGCAGCCCCACCTGACCCGCTGGTTCACCGACGAACGCCCGCTCGCGGCGACCCCGCAGGCGACCGTCGCATCCGCCGCCCAGGCCCTGCTCCACACCCACCGGCACCGCGCCATCGACGACCTCACCGAAGCCCTGGTCGACTCCGCGCACCCCCGCGCCGACGAACTCCTCGCGGTGCTCGCCGAGGAGGAGCCCTCCGCCATCTGCCGGGCCGTCGACCGCTGGGTCCACGACGAGCGCCCTGCCCGCCGTGTCGCCGCCGTCGCCTACGGCCTGCGCGCCGCCCCGCACGCCACCACCGACGCCGACCGCGAGCTCCTGCGGTACGCGGCGTTCGCCCTGCTGGCCCGCCCCTGCGACGACACCCTGCACGGCGCCGCGCTCGCCCTCCTCATCCGCGACCCGCAGACCCGCACCCGCCATCTGCCGCCCGCCCTGCGGCGTTTCACCGCCGGGGATCCGCAGCTGCCCGCGAGCGCGCTCGTCGCCGCCTTCGACACCCACCCCGAGCCGGTCATCGCCGCCTTCCGCAAGCGTCTGTACGGTCCGGGCCCCGCACCGGGGGACGTACTGCGCAGCCTGGCCGACGTGACGGCGCCCGGGCTCGCGCGGCGGGTGGCCGATCTCGTACGCGATGTCCTGGAGCTCCGTCCCGACCTGGCGGGGCATGTCGCGGCCTACCTCGATCTCCGTCTTGAGCAGGGGCCGGGCGTTCGCGCCGTCCTCCTGCCGCTCGTGGTGGGGCTCTTCAACAGCCGTCCGCCCGCCGTGCGCGCCGCCCTCGCCGCCGCCGTCGCGGCCCCCGGCACCGACGCATCGAAGGCCCTGCGCGGCGAACTGCTCGAGGTACTGCTCGACCGGGAGCGGGAGCCCGAAGTCCTGGACGCCGTGCTGTGCGCGGTCGCGGCCGGCGGCGGCGAGAGCCGGCTCCGTGCCCTCGTGCACCGTACGGGCGAGCTGCTCGTCCGCACCCCGCACGGCGCGACCTGCTTCGACCGTCGCCTGGTCGAGCTGGCCCGTTCCGTCCCCGGCTTCGCCGCGGCCGTCGCCCGGTGGATGTGCGACGCCCCGCAGGAGTGGGCCGCCCTCGTCGGCCCGAGCGCCCGCCGCATGATCGAGAACGTCGCCGGGGCGCGCGTACCGGCGTGAGGTCCGCCACCCCATCCGATGCGATCCGGATCGCGCGGGCATGGCAGTCTTAGACCTGCGCAATGGGCAATGGGACGTACACACACGTACACGGGTTCGGCGAGGAGCAAAGACAGTGCAGCGCTGGCGTGGCTTGGAGGACATCCCCCAGGACTGGGGGCGCAGCGTCGTCACCATCGGTTCCTACGACGGCGTACACCGCGGGCACCAGCTGATCATCGGCCGTGCGGTCGAACGAGCGCGTGAGCTCGGCGTGCCCGCCGTCGTCGTCACCTTCGACCCGCACCCCAGCGAGGTCGTGCGTCCGGGCAGCCATCCGCCGCTCCTCGCCCCGCACCACCGGCGCGCCGAACTCATGGCCGAGCTGGGTGTGGACGCGGTCCTCATCCTGCCGTTCACCACGGAGTTCTCGAAGCTGTCGCCGGCCGACTTCGTCGTCAAGGTGCTCGTCGACAAGCTGCACGCGCGCGTGGTCGTCGAGGGCCCCAACTTCCGCTTCGGCCACAAGGCCGCGGGCAATGTCGCCTTCCTGACCGAGCTCGGCGCGACGTACGACTACGAAGTCGATGTCATCGACCTGTTCGTGAGCGGCGAGGCGGGGGGCGGCGAGCCCTTCTCGTCCACGCTCACCCGGCGTCTGGTCGCCGAAGGCGATGTGGCGGGCGCGGCGGAGATCCTCGGCCGCCCGCACCGCGTCGAGGGCGTCGTCGTGCGGGGCGCGCAGCGCGGCCGCGAACTGGGCTTTCCCACCGCCAACGTGGAGACGCTGCCGCACACCGCCATCCCCGCGGACGGCGTCTACGCCGGGTGGCTGCACGCGCAGGGCGAGGCGATGCCCGCAGCGATCTCCGTGGGCACGAACCCGCAGTTCGACGGGACCGAGCGGACGGTCGAGGCGTACGCGATCGACCGCATCGGGCTCGACCTGTACGGCCTGCACGTGGCCGTCGACTTCCTGGCCTTTGTGCGCGGGCAGGCGAAGTTCGACTCGATCGACGCGCTGCTCGTGGCCATCGCGGACGACGTGAAGAAGGCCCGCGAGCTCATCGAAGCCGCCGATTCCGGCAAGGGCGTCCCGGAGTAGGGGGCCGAAAGCGGGGTTCCCGCCCCCGGCCCTGCGTGCCTACAGGACGTGCGGAAGGGCGACGCTGTTGACCAGCGGGCCTTCGACGGTGACTCCTTCGGTGATCAGCGACTCGACGGGCGGCAGCGGCGGGGCGGGGTTCGCCGTGCGCTGTGCCGCCGAGGCCGGAGCGGTGATCGCGGTGACGGACAGGGTGAGGGCTGCGAGCAGCGTGAAGGTCAGGACGCGGCGATGACGCATGAAGTCTCTGCTTTCTTCCGTGTTCTTCCGGTTTCCCCGGCGTCCGACGACCCGTTCGTATGATCGTCAGTGACTTCTTGGCCGTGCCCGGGGTTACGCACGGCGAGCGGGCCGCGACCGGCGGCCCGCACACGCACGGTCCAAGGAGGCTGCAGTGAACGGCAGTTGGGTGCAGACGACGTCCCGTTGGGTGCTGGTCGCGGCGATGGCTGCGGTGCCATCCGCCCTGTGCTCCGGCGCGGCGCACGCCGATGAGACGCACGCGAACTCGCACAACGCGCCCAGGGTCGCGCTGATCAACACCGGCCAGATCGATGACCCGTTGGAGGACGTGCTGGAGCACACCCTCAACTTCGGGGACGGATACAGGTGGGACTGACGGGTGAACCGCTCGTGGTCGCACCGTACTTGCGCGGGTTCCCGGGCGGCCGCGCAAGTACCTGT
>NZ_JBHYIG010000427.1:0-5507 GCF_042740015.1 Streptomyces sp. NPDC059037 | reverse complement strand
CCGAGCCACGCCCGAACTCACCGCAGGCCAACGTCTGCGGGTGCCTGAGCTATCCCAACCCCACCCAGCACAACAACGAGCGCCGCGGTCCGGACCGCGGCGAGTACGTCGCCGGGCTGTGCCGTGCGGACCCGCCTCCCGGCGTGCTCGCCTACGACGGTGACGAGCCGGTCGGCTGGGCCGCCGTGGCACCGCGCTCGGAGACCTCCTTCGCGCACAGCCGTAAGATCCCGCACGTCGACGACCTGCCGGTCTGGTCGTTGTGGTGCATCCGCGTACGCCCCGGTCACCGGAAGCAGGGCATCTCGCACGCCTTGATCACCGGCGCGGTCGAGTTCGCCCGCGCGCACGGCGCACCGGTGGTCGAGGCGTACCCCCTCGACAGCGGTGATGCCAAGGTCGACCTGACGATGGCGTACGCCGGTATCCGCAAGAACTTCGAACGCGCCGGATTCACCCACGCCGCCGACACGACCTCGGTACTGGCCGGTCACCCCCGGGTCCTGATGCGGCTGGACCTGCGCTGAAAGGCCGGCTGCCGCTACAGCCAGGGTGAGCGGCCCGATGGCCACGACGGAGATCGACGCAGATTTGCCGGTCGCCGTGATCACTTGGTGAACCGAGTCAGAATCCGTCTTGGTTGTCTGCACCGGCTGGGCATATCTGTGCCTGAGCTTCGTGTCACGCGGAGGGGCCACAGCCCAAAGGGCTGTCCAGTGACTGCCACCCGCACGTAGCTGGCTTCCAGGGCGAACGAGGCGGCCCGCAAGTGACGTTGGTGCTCTCCGGCCAAGGGCAAACGAGGCGTCCCTGTCCGCCGAGCCGATGCGGAGCAGGCGATCCGCCGGATACCCCGAGCGACAGGAGAGCTCCTATGTATTGCGGGTTTCGCCGTCGTTTCAACGAACCTTTGTGCAAACCGTTGCCTGGACCTCCGATGTATTGCACTCTCGCACGAGTGCAAGATCTGGACGCGGTAGCCGCGCCTCCTTGTGCATCCAGGTGCGCGAAACCCTCGGCGGCACCTTGATGCCCTCTGAACGGCCGCCCGTGTCCTGGCCATTCCACCCCCCCACAGCACTCTGGAGACGGCTCATGACCAGACTCACGACCGGTGCGGCCCCCACCCGTCGGCGAGCACGGCGGACCGCGATCGCCGCGCTCGTTGTCCTCACCGCGTGCGGCACCGGCATGTTGCCCGCAAGTTCGTCGGCCGCGCAGGAGAGCCATGCGGCGCACGTGTCAGCAGCGGCCGGGGCGGAGAACCCCATAGTTTCCATCAACGACTCGGACGCCCCGGAGCAGATCCGCGAGAAGGCGGCGAAGGTGACGCCGACAGCTAGGCAACTGGCCTGGCAGCAGGAGGAGTTGACGGGATTCGTCCACTTCGGGCCGAACACCTTCTCCGGAAGGGAATGGGGCTCGGGCGCCGAGGACCCGGATGTCTTCAACCCCTCCAGCCTCGACACCGACCAGTGGGCGCGCACCTTCAAGGACGCAGGGTTCAAGAAGGTCATCCTCACCGCCAAGCATCACGACGGGATGCTGCTGTTCCCCTCGGCCTACTCCAGTCACGGGGTGGCTTCCAGTTCCTGGAGGAATGGTCAGGGTGACGTCCTCAAGGAGTTCACCGACTCCGCTCGCAAGGTCGGACTCAAGGTCGGTGTCTACCTTTCCCCTGCCGATGGTTCGGAACTGCCCCATCAGTGGTGGAAGGAGAAGTGGGTCCCGGGCATCGTCAAGAAGCACGATGCGGGGCAGAGCCTGACCACCATCGAGCAGTCGACCTATGACGACCGGGACCGGACTCCGGGCGGCCAGGGCCGGTACGGCAACGGCAGCGAGAAGAAGACCGTGACGATCCCGAGCAACGGGGGCGACGGGCCGAAGTTCACCGTCGAGGCCGACGACTACAACACGTACTACATGAACACGCTCTACGAGGTGCTCACCAAGTACGGCAAGTTCGACGAGGTGTGGCTGGACGGAGCCAACCCCTGGAAGGACGCGGGGCTCAACCAGAGCTACAACTTCACCGACTGGTACAAGATGATCCGCATGCTCCAGCCGTCGGCCGGCGTCTTCGGTGGCCCTGACATCCGCTGGGTCGGCAACGAGGACGGACTCACCACGCGTACCAACGAGTGGAGCGTCGTACCGCAGAAGGGCGCGGCCGAACCGGACGGCGAACGAACCCCGACCTACGGCTTCCAGGGCGACGACATCGCCAGTGACGACAAGCTGACCACGGATTCGGACTACCTGGCCTGGCACCCGGCCGAGTGCGACGGCCGACTGCAGGGCCCCAACTGGTTCTGGAACAAGGACGCACAGCCGATTTCCCTGGACGCGCTGAAGAACATGTACCGCAACTCGGTGGGCAAGAACTGCCAGCTCCTGCTGAACGTCGCCCCGGACAACAACGGCAGGGTCGCCGGGCCGGAAGAGGCGCGGATGCGGGAGTTCGGCGGGTGGATCCGGTCCACCTTCGACACGGACCACGCCGAGGGCGCGACCGCCGCTGACGACGCGGGCACCTCCCACACCCCCGGGAACGACCCCGGCAACGTGCTGGATGACACCGACGACACCGCCTGGCAGCCCACTGGCACCAGCGGAAACCTCGTCCTTGACCTGGGCTCCGACAAGACCTTCAACACCGTGAACGTGAAGGAGAACATCCAGGTGGGCCAGCGGACGACGGGCTTCGCCGTCGATGTCTGGGACGGACAGTCCTGGAAGGAGGCCGGCAAGGCCACCACGATCGGCTACCGCCGCATCCTGAAGCTGTCGGAGTCGGTGACGACCAGCAAGGTGCGACTGCGGATCACCTCGTCCCGGGCCCTTCCCCCGGCCATCGCCACGGTCAGCCTCCACAACGATCAGTCGTAGCCCGGGCGATTGGGCATTGATGTGACGGTCGCACCGTCTCACGGTTTGATGATGCCGTGAGACGGTGCGGCCGTTCGCAGGCAGGCGGTGCTCCCGTCACGGTCCGCCTTGGGGCAATGCGCAGGCGAGGGGCCCTCATACCGCGGAAGTTGTAGGAACCGCGAACGTACCGCCAGGGTTTAGGCGGTGATCAAACCAGCACGCGACGACGCCGTCACGTTTGCGCTTCTACCTTCTCTGGTGGCGCCGATCGCTGGCTGGCGCCATCAGGTGGGGGGTGTCGGCCTCTCCGGAAACTGGGGGATCAATGATCAAGACCAGGCAGGTCGCCACGATGCTGGGCGGCGCTGCGGCCGTACTGGCCGCCATGACCGTGCCCACGCTCGCCTCGGAAGCGCCCAGCACGGCGGCCACTGCGCAGTCCTGCTCCGCAGCGCCGTATCAAAGTGAAGCAGGCACGGGCCCCGGCAACGACGCCCACTGGCCCAATGCAGGACATTGGGCGGTGGTGAGCAGCGGGTGCCACAACATCAGCCTGATGCCCAACTCAGGCACTCACAAGGTCCGGGTCTGTACTCCCAGCGCCTGCAATGCCTGGAAGTCGGTGAGTGGTGGGGAATGGAAGGTCATCGCGCACAACGCGGTACCCGGCAAGAAGTTCTACGTTCAGTTCAAGGGGCTGTTCGGGGGCAGTGGCTGGATTGAGCACTAACGCGCGCGGTGCGACACCGGGCACCGGGCTACCTGATGGTTGCCCGGTGGGACTCAGATGCACGACGACGACCTGCCCCCCCCCCGCCCCCGCCACGCTGCTGCAGCCGGCTCATTGACCACGTACCGGCACAGCAGCAAGCACTCTCACCGCTCCCGCCACGCCTACGAAGGAACCCAATGCGTACGAAGACCCGCAAGAACTGGAAACTCGGCCTGCTGGGCGCCACTGCCGCGCTGGCCCTGGCCACCACGGCCTGCGAGCCGTCCGACGACGACAACAGCGGCGGCGACCCCAAGCCGTCCCCGACGGCGTCCGAGTCCGCTGAGAAGCCGTCCGGCGACGGCAGCTCCGGCGGCAAGCAGACCTCCAGCCCCGCCCCGGAGAAGACGGGCGACGACATCGAGGGCTCGGGCGGCGCCAACTCCGGTGGCGGCACCGGAGATTCGGACAAGGGTGGCAACTGGGACTACGCGGACCGCCAGAAGCCGCTGTCCGGGTCGGTCTGCGACAACGACGGTCAGGGCCCCTACGGGAAGGTCGAGTCCGTCAACATGGGCGGCGAGAGTCCGGACGCGACGCTGGGCATCGCCCTGGGCTACTACGAGTGCGGCGACATGGGCCCCGACTTCCGGACGTCCAGCGCGACCGGGGCCGCGCAGAACGTGCTCATCGACTCGGCCCACCTCAAGGTGGTCGTGGGCGGCATGATCGCCGAGGAGCTCGGCACCAAGACGCCGAGCGTCAACGCGTTCCTCGACCAGCTGGTGCTGATGCAGGACAAGGGTCAGCTCAAGGGCCCCAAGGCCCCGGAGTTCTACTTCCGGATCGACGCCGAGTCCGACGATGTGAACGCCATGCCGGACGACGAGTCCCACATCATCTACCTGTACCAGATCATCGACGGCGACTGACCCCGCGTACGGCAGCATGCGTCGGGCCCGGCACCCCGAAAACGGCGCACAAGTGCCGTCATCCCCGTGCCGTGCACTGAGAGGGCAAGAGACCCGGTTGCCGATCAGCGGTTCTGGTCGGTGATGTTGAACATCCAGCTGATCCCGAACTGGTCGACCAGCGAGCCCGCCTCGTCGCCCCACACCTGCTTTTCCAGAGGCAGCGTGACGGTTCCACCGACGGACAGCTTCTCGAAGTAGTCGCGAAGCCCCCTGTCGTCGCCGTCGAGGAAGATCGCGACATTGTTGCCGGGCCGATAGGACGGGTGGCCGGGCCTGTCATCGGGATAGTCCCATGCCATCAGCGTGTAGCCGGCGGGAGTGTCCAAACGAGAGTGCATGACCTTGTCGGCGTTGGGCGAGTCCGGTGAGCCGAAGTCCGCCACAGCTCCCACCTCCAACTCGCCACTGAATACCTCCCGGTAAAACTCCATCGCCTGCCGCGCGTTGCCGTTGAACGTGATACACGGATTGACCTGAGACCCCACTTGACGCTCCTTCGTAATATGGCCGATCGGACAGCCCGATCGCCGCGAAGCCAAGTTACCGACGAACCACGACACCCTCTGTCACGATTTTTGGTGCGGGGCAACTTAACGGTGTAGCCAGGGTCGTTGGCTGGTCAGAAGGCGTTAGGCCCGTTTCCCTGGGCAGCGGCTGGAAGCAGACCGGACCGGGCTCGTTCGACCTTGCGGACGGCACCCTCACCTCCATGGGCGGCATGTTGTTACATCGGCCTGCAGAACCACGGCGATGCCGAAACCACGTCTCGTTCCGTAAGGTCCTTGTGAGTCGGCACGGTCGCACAGGAGTGGAAGGCGGAGAGCGACGGCACCGTGCGCAATCCGCACACACCCCCCCACCAGGAACGGGCCCGGGGGGGGGGGGGGGGAGGGGGACAGCACACCCCCCCACCCCACGGGCAAAAAAAGACACCCCACACACCCCCA
>NZ_JBHYIG010000426.1:0-5552 GCF_042740015.1 Streptomyces sp. NPDC059037 | reverse complement strand
CCCACCCCCCACCCGCCCTGGCGCCGCAGCCCCCCCCCCCCCGGGCCGAGCACCGGGGGGCGCCGGCGCGGGGGCGGGCCGGGCGGCCCCCCGCCCGGGCGCCCGCGCCGGGTGATGCCGAAACCCCGGCGTCCCCCGACGCCACCCGGCCTTCCACGGCCACCACCGCAGGATCCGGACAGGACCAGGAGAACAGAGACCTCATGCAGTTCGGCATATTCACCGTCGGGGACGTGACCCCCGACCCCACCGACGGCCGTACTCCGTCGGAACACGAGCGCATCAAGGCGATGATCGCCATCGCCCTGAAGGCCGAAGAGGTCGGCCTGGACGTCTTCGCGACCGGCGAGCACCACAACCCGCCGTTCGTCCCCTCGTCCCCGACCACCCTGCTCGGCCATATCGCCGCCCGTACCGAAAAGCTGATCCTGTCCACCGCCACGACGCTGATCACCACCAACGACCCGGTGAAGATCGCGGAGGACTACGCGACGCTCCAGCACGTGGCCGACGGCCGGGTCGATCTCATGCTGGGGCGCGGCAACACCGGCCCCGTGTACCCGTGGTTCGGACAGGACATCCGTCAGGGCATCAACCTCGCCAAGGAGAACTACGCGCTGCTGCGCAGGCTGTGGCGTGAGGACGTCGTGGACTGGGAGGGTACGTTCCGCACGCCCCTGCAGGCCTTCACCTCGACGCCCCGGCCGCTGGACGGCGTCCCGCCGTTCGTCTGGCACGGATCCATCAGGTCTCCGGAGATCGCGGAGCAGGCCGCGTTCTACGGCGACGGCTTCTTCCACAACAACATCTTCTGGCCGGCGGACCACACCAGACGCATGGTTCAGCTGTACCGGCGCCGGTACGCCCACCACGGCCACGGCCGTCCGGAGGACGCCACCGTGGGTCTCGGCGGACAGGTCTTCATGCGGAAGAACTCCCAGGACGCCGTACGGGAGTTCCGCCCTTACTTCGACAACGCACCCGTCTACGGCCACGGCCCGTCGCTGGAGGACTTCACCGAGCAGACCCCGCTGACGGTGGGCTCTCCCCAGCAGGTCATCGAGCGGACCCTGTCCTTCCGGGAGAGCGTCGGCGACTACCAGCGCCAGCTCTTCCTGATGGACCACGCGGGCCTGCCCCTGAAGACCGTCCTGGAGCAGCTCGACATCCTCGGAGAGGAGGTCGTGCCCGTGCTGCGCAAGGAGTTCGCCGATGGACGTCCGGCCGACGTTCCCGACGCACCGACGCACGCGGCGCGGGTCACTGCCGCGACGCAGCGGGGAAGGGACGCCGCATGAAGCTGACCGTCGTTTCCGCAGGGCTGAGCACGCCTTCCTCCACCCGCCTGCTCGCCGACCGGCTGGCCGAGGCAGCCCGTGACGATCTCGCCGACCAGGGCCACACCGTGTCGATCGAGGTCGTCGAGTTGCGCTCACTTGCCGGCGACGTCGCCGACCACTTCGTGACCGGCTTCGCATCGCCGCGACTGGCCGCCGCGATCGAAGCGGTGACGGGCGCCGACGGCCTGATCGCCGTGACTCCGGTGTTCACGGCCTCCTACAGCGGGCTGTTCAAGTCCTTCTTCGACGTGATTGCCCCGGACGCCCTCACCGGGCAGCCGGTCCTGGTCGCGGCGACGGGCGGTACCGCTCGCCACTCCCTGGTCCTGGAGCACGCCCTGCGCCCGCTCTTCGCCTATCTGCGCGCCGCCGTCGCTCCCACCGCGGTGTACGCGGCGTCCGAGGACTGGGGGTCAGGGGGAGACGAGCACACCGACGGCCTGCCCGCGCGCGTCCGGCGGGCGGGCGGCGAGCTGGCCGCGCTCATGGCGGCCCGCCCGCCCCGGGCCGAGCCCGCGGACGACGTCACCGCCCTCGAACGGCAACTCGCCGACCTGCGCTTCGACTGAGGCCGGTGGGGCGCCGGTCCGCGGGAGGGACGCGGAACTGGTGTTCATCGAGGCGCGGCTGGACTCGCCCGCCCGAGGCGACGGCGACGCCGAAGCGGCGCGAGATACGGGTCCGTGCCATCGGACGCCGAGCGGTCTCTGCGACCGAACCAAGCGCGTGGCTGAACGAGTTGGAAGCGGCGCACGGCGATCAAGAAGATGGGTTCCGCTGGAACCTGCACCGCCTGAAGTGGCCGCTTCTGTCCCGTTTCCCGGCCGCCAGACAGAGTGGACCACGTCGCTCTGCCTGGAGGGCGAAAGCGCCCTCCAGGCACGTGACTTATGGCTCCTGGCGGACGGCCTCGCGTGCCACGGTCATGCTCGGACGAGGTCGCCCCGGAAGTGCTGCGGTACCGGGGCGAAGCGGCAGGCCATGGTGACGGTGTCGGCGTTCGGGACGGTGAAGTGGTAGCGGGTGCACATCAGATAGCACGGTGCCATGAGTTGGGAGGTGCCGATGTCTGCGCCGATGCACTTCTTCGGTGCCCAGCCGAACGGTACCTAGCACGTCCGGTCGGCCGGACCGTGCGGTGCTCCGGGCAGGAAGCGGTCGGGGTCGAATGCGTCGGCCTGCTTCCAGAACCGGTGATCGCGGTGGATCATGTGCGGGCTGACCAGGTAGCTCTGCCCCTTCTCCAGCCGGGTGGCGCCGAGGTCGGACGAGACCCGTGCACGCCGCACCAGTAGGAGCGGAGGGCTCCACATGCGCAGGACTTCCTTGACGAACCGGTGGGTGACCGGTGCCGCCTTGCTCGGTGCGGCGCAGAACTCGACCGGGTCCACGCCTTGCAGTTCGAGGGCGAGCTGCTGTGCCCACTGCGGATTGCGGACGAATTCGTAGAGCACACTCGCGGCCGCGGAGCCGGGCGGTCCGCCGATCGCGGTGAGCACGGTTGTGACGACGCCGAGCGCACGGTCCATGCCGAGTTCGGGGAGCATGTCGACGATGGGGTCGGTGAGGTCCAGTTCGCGGGCGCGGCGGCCCGAGGCACGGTTGCGCAGGACGCTTCGTACGACGAGGCCGGCACGGATCTGAACGGCGGCGAAGCGTGCGTGATGGCGCAGTCCGCGGCCGGGGTGGCGGTCGATCAGGCGTAGCACTTTCTGATGCAAGTCCTGTGTGATGCGGGCTGACTCGCCGCCGGTGAGGCCGGACAACGCGACCGGCAGGATGGACTGCACGGCGATGTCCTGGGCGAGCAGGACGAGGTCGATGTCGTCGCCGAGCCGGGCGTCGATGATCCGTTCCATCCGTGTGATCATTTCGGCGGTGTGCTCGCCGGTGGTGAGTGTGTGCAGTTGGGTGAGCCAGGCGGTGCGTATGCGGGTCCACGGGACCTCTGTGCTGTGGCGGCGCGCGACCGATTTCGGCTTGGGCCGTTCCGGGGCCGAAGACCCCGGTGCGAGTGTGGAAGAAGTCGGAGGTCTCCTTGAAAGCGCCCTGCCGATTGCCCAACACATCACGGGCCACCTGCGGGCTTGCCACGCAGAGCCGGCCAGACGCCGAGCGCCACACATCCTGGGTGCCTTCGAACTCTGCCGCCAGGAATTGCAGTGGATCATGCTGATAGGCGATTGCGCTGCGGCGCCTTCGAGTCGCTCTGCCGTCGGCCGGCCAGGCCATGGCATCCCCCTCGATCGAGCAGGTGGCCAGAGCCGCCGAGACGGTTGGCCGAGCCCGGCTCACGGGGCCGTTCACACCCCGAAGACGCCGGGCCGCTCGACAGACAGCCTCCTCCGCAGGGAGCGTCCTGTGAAGGCGTCAGCCATGTGAAGGCCGTGAGTGAAGTACTTGCCAGATGACGTACGGCTGCCGCCGCAGTGGCCACCTGACCGGCAAGGGCAGGTCAGGCGGGTGTACGAGCTGAGCGACACACGTACTCAGTTGGTGTCGCGCCGGTGCAGCAGGACGGTTCCGACGACCAGAACGACTGCGGTGTAGCCGGCGAAGGCGAGCGCGTCCTGTGTCCCGGTTCAGAGCGACGGCGATCGATTCGGTGGGGGGCGGCGGGACGGCGGGGACGCCGGGGAGCCTGCGCGGACTACCGACCGTCAGTGGCGGGCCCGACGGGCGTGCGCCTGCGCTCGCGGCACGCCGCGCAGAACTCCAGGCACACCCACACGCCCACGGCGGCGACCGTGAGGAGGACAGTGACGCCAACGACAAATGGGATGATCATGCGGTGAGTCTATCTCGGCGTGCCGCATGACCATCGCCCGGCTGTGACCGGGCTCGCCTCGAAGAGCATCGCTTAGGCACGAGCACTTGTGGTCAATTGCGATATGCGGCAGCACCTGGACCCTCTTCGGCCCCTTGGTCTTCGCATGACTGATGTCAGCAGAACCGTTTCTGCAGCAATCGACGCCGGCCCGTCCCACATCCCCGCCGAGGAGGCCGTGCCCTCCTCGCAGACGCCGATCTACGACGATCTGCCGGCGCAATGGAAAGAGCAGCGCAAGTACACCCCGACGACCTCGCCCCGGAAGAGACCGGAGAACCCCAGGGCTCGCCGGGCGTCCAGCACGGACCGGCGGAGCACTACGACCGGACGCGTACCGGTGGCCAACGCACCGGGCTATGCCGCCGCCGGCCACGCCAGGAACCTTTCACAGAGGAGCGGTTGAGTACCCGGGGGGGAGAGGCGATCAATTTCCGTACGGCTCCCACTGCCTTCGCCGGTAGTGCCCCGACCAGCGGCGAAGTCGACGTAACCGACACTTGGCCCTGCCCGCCCAGGCTCACAGAGGAAACGTTCCGCCCGCTCGGCATCCACCCCCGAAGCCGCCCCGGAACTGATTCGCGAGACACACCTGCTCACCGGACGTCGCCGCCGAGCCTTCGAATCGGTCGAGCCCGCTTTCCATCACGCTTGGAAAAACTGGCAAGAGATCGCTGTCGACCCGGACCCCGTCGGATGGGTGCGCTCACACGCGTACGCATACGCGCTGTCGCCCTGGCACCGCTTCCGCGACCTCTCTGAACGCCGCAAACCCGCGGGGTTCGACCCCCGCGTGGAAGCGGTGCTCTTGCCCGAGCAGCACCGCCTCACTCTCCTGATGTGCGACGGCCTTGGAATGAGCGTTTCTCAGGCAGCGGCCGAAACAGCAGCCAGCACCTAAGCCGTCAGGAACCGACTGCGCCGACGCCCGCGCCGCCATCAGGGGGGCAATTCTCCGAGATCGACGACGATGGCGAAGCGCTGCGCGAGCGATTCAGATGCGCGCTGTTGCGCAAGCAGTAGGGCAGCAGGGCAGCAGGGCAGCAGGGCGGTAGGGCAGTAGAGCAGTAGGGGAGAGCACTACTGGTTGACCGGCGTCGCGATGGCTGCCATGACATCGTGACGCCATGACCATCGATGTGCGCCCGGCTTCGGTCTTTGAGGACGTCCGTAGTGTGATCGGCCCGAAGTCACCGCAGGCCAACGTCTGCTGGTGCCTGAGCTATCGGATCCCCTCCAAGCTCAACAACGAGCTCCGCGGTCCGGACCGCGGCGGGTACGTCGCCGGGCTGTGCCGTGGGGGGCCGCCCCCCCCCGCGCCGGCCGCCCCCCGGGCGCGCGCGCGCGGGGGGGGCGCCCCGGGACCCCGCGCGCGGGCCCCCCCG
>NZ_JBHYIG010000425.1:0-5568 GCF_042740015.1 Streptomyces sp. NPDC059037 | reverse complement strand
CTCTTCATCTGTGTAACCGCGGCCTTGGTTATCGCCGCGGCTCTGGTGGGCGGCGCCGGGGCCCCGCCCGCCCGCCGGGCGCGCCCCCCACCGCAGCCGCGGAGCGTCGGCGGAGCGAGATCAGCACAGCCGCCGGTGAACCGTCGGGACGGTGCTGGTGCGGCGGCCGGAGCCGGCTGTTCCGGCCGCCGCCGCGTCACCCCTCCTCGTTCTCGGCGGGTACGGCCTGCCGGTGGTCGTCGCGCCAACACCGGCCGCCCCACAGGCCCTCGTGCAGGGGATCGCCACGCCGGATGTGCCCCGGCTCCTTGCCGCACTGCACCCAGCCGACGTCCTCCGGGTCAGCGTCGAAGAACATCGCCGCACACAGATCGTCCACCTGGTCAGGGGTTGGGCCGTACAGCCCCAACCGGAACAGCAGGCTGTCCGCAAGCCCTTCTGCCGCCTGCCGTTGTCCACAGCCGAAGCGACGGTGTCGCTAGAGGACGGATCCGCTGCGCGGCGAAGGCTGTGCCGCCGACGGCAGCAGGACAATGAACCGGGGCTGCGCCCCGTCAGGAGCACATCCGTACCCCCGCCTCGCTCGTGCCTCGCGAGGGATGGGTCAGCGTGGGGGTACAGCCGTATCACGGACGGCAAAACAGCAGTACGGCCAGAAGGTGCAATGACCAGGCGAAACGGCCAGACCCGTACCCCGCTGCGCGGAAAAGGGGGGAGGGGTACGGGTCGAGAGGGTACGGACCGTTTCCCTCGCTGTTCCAGGCTTCCGCTAACGCTCCAGCCGTGGAACAGCGAGGACGACGACAAAGAAGCAAAAGGGCATAAGGGAACCTGATAACACGTGTCCTGCGGACCCTCGCTCCGCTCGGCCTCTCCGCTGCGCTTCGAGGACGTGTTAGTCGGCATAGCCGACGGGTTCCACCGCTCGCTTCGCTCGCCGGTCCTTCGGTCGCTGGCGCTCCCTCCGGCTATGCCCAGCGCTGCGCTTGAGAGAGGAAGCCCCACCACTGCCCCGCGATGGCGTCCACAGATATGGACAGCCGCAAAGAGTGCAGCAGTGGTGGATCGCCTGGCGCTGCGCGCCTGGCTCAGGTGAGAAGTGACGACCCGTGCGACGGCTCGCTATGCGATCCATCCGGGAACAGATCACGCCAGCAAGATCTTCCGGATCGTCAGCCAGCAAAGCTGGCACGGGCGCTGGGTCGAGCATCGAGATCACACGGACCCCACCGGGGCCCGCACTCGATGGTCGCCACCCGTACTCGAGTCCACGAAGGCAGGCACCACCATGACGCAGTCCCAGCCCGAAATCTCGCCCTACGACACCGGAGCCCGCTGCGAGCCGAAGTTGCGGCAGCCGAACAACCAAGCTGTAGCCGAGGCGATGCACTCCGGCGATGCCGAGGACATCGGAAACGTCGACTTCACCGACGTCGAGGACCGCACTGTCGTCACCGTGCACATCTCCCGCGCAGGCAGCGGAATGTTTACCGTCCACCTCATGCCGGCGTGCGAGGACGATCAGATCCGTGTCGAACTCCACGCCGAGAAGGGCACGGTCACCATCGAAGCCGACACCGGACGACAGGCGTGAAGCGTCGGCACTCGCCAGACCATGAATGTCCGGCGAGCGGCCTGGGAGCCGGACCTCTGACTCTCGACTCCAGCTGCGGAGACCGCTGAGTCGCAGGGAGAGGAGACTCGAATGATTGCTGAAATGATTCCAGAATCATTCTCGCACGTTGTCCTCGTCACCGGTTCCCGCAGCTGGAACGACGAGAAGAGCATGCGTGAGACGTTCAACGACGCCTGGCGCGACTGGGGAGCGGAGAACGTCACCCGGCCGGTACTCATCTCGGGGCATTGCCCCGAGGGTGCATTGCCTTGAGGGTGCCGACGCCATGGCCGAGCGCCTGTGGCGGGCCGCCGGCTTCGAGATCCGCACTTTCCCCGCCGCCTGGTCGGCTCATGGGAAGGGGGCCGGCTTCCAGCGCAACCAGGAGATGGTCGACGCCGCCCAGGTCTTCCGCGAGGCCGGGGCTCAGGTGCGGTGCACGGCCTTCCTCGACCTCTGCCGGAAGCCCGGATGCCCGCAGCGAAACCAGGACCAGCTCATGCCGCATACGCCGGGGCACTTCTCGCACGGCACCATCCACTGCAGGTCTCGCGCGCGAGCCGCGGGGATCGAGACGGCCACCGTGCTCCATCCGTCGCTGCCGCTGTTCTGAGACGCGCGAAGGGCCCTGCAGTGTGCTGCAGGGCCCTTCAAGGACGGATGGGAGGAGTCGGCCGGGAGACGAACACCAGGCTCGGCGCTACTTGCTCCGATCGATGTCGTGCGCCTCGTCATAGGCCTTCATGACCGTCTTCGGGATACGCCCGCGATCTGCGAAGTCGAAGCCCTTCTTCTTGGCCCACTCGCGGATCTTGTCGCGCTCCTCGGGAGTCGTCTCGGGTACGACTCGCTTCTTGGGCGCCGCCTTCCCGGCTTTCCGACTGACCTTCAAGTACGGCTTCAGTGCTTCCTCAAGCTTCTTCTGTTCCTCAGCTGTGAGGTCGACTTCGTACCAGGTGTCACCCAGGCCGAAGGTCGCCGTAGCCGCATCCGGCTTACCACTGAGATCTGACTCGACAATGCTTCGAATGGCCATATCAGCGAGAGTAGCTGATGCGCAAGCACCTTGGAAAGTCTGTCACAGGCATTCGAGATAAGTGTGTCATTTAGAACCCGAACGAGACTCAGAAGCACTGCTAAATAAGCAGAGTGAGCGAATGCTACTGCTAAAATCACAGCAATATGAGGGGGTGCCGCATACCCCGTTCTCCACCGTCCAACAACCCCGATCGAGAGGTCCCCACCATGTCCACGCTCCATGCCGTCGACGACTATTCGCTCACCGACGAGGACACTGACCTCTTCGAGCTGCTGTGCCAGCGCCGCGGGTGGTCGGATCAGTACCTGAAGGAGATCGAGTCCACCGAACGCGACGAGCTCCTGGACCTGGCCGAGATGGTCGAGGCTCTTCATGACGCCCGGACCACGGGCAAGAAGATCACCATCGCCCCTGACTTCGACATGGACGGCATCTCCTCCGGTGTCCTCGGCTACGCCGGCTTGTCCGAGCTCGGCTTCGATGTCGAGCTGCACCTGCCCGACTACCGCCGCGGCCACGAGCTCGCACCCGAGGATGTAGCCGAGATCCACGCGAAGTGGCCCGCCACCCGGGTCCTGCTCACCTGCGACGGGGGAGTGAACTCCCACCGCGGTATCGCCGCCGCGCGTGCCCTTGGCTGGATGACGCTAGTGACCGATCACCACGAGGAGCTCGCGCCGGGCTCGACCGCGGACATCACCGTCGACCCGTGCCGGATCGACGAGACCTACGCCCACACCGGGATCTGCGGTGCCCACGTGATCTACCAGGTGATCGAGGCCTACACCCGCGTGCACTGGCCCGAGAAGCTCTGGGAGATCCACCTGCTGCGCCTGTTCGCCGGCATCGGCACCGTCTCCGACGTCATGCCCGTGCTGTACGAGAACCGCCAGCTGGTGCGTGATGCGATCTCGATCGCCCGTCTGCTGCGCGTCGCCGCGCCGAAGACGATCCCCAACCCCTGGGGTGGGTTCGACGCTGACCCCGATGTCATCGACGTCGAGCAGTCGATCCTGATGCAGCTGCTGCGCACCGAGCCGCACCACCCGGTCTTCCTCCGGGCCTTCGAGGGCTTCGCGATCGTGCTCAAAGCCTTCGCGCAGATCGGCAAGATCCGCGATGTCGACGACCTCGACGAGGGCTTCTTCGGCTTCTACCTCGCCCCGGCGATGAACAGCCCCCGGCGCACGGGGGCTTCGCTTGAGCCGTGCTTCGCGGTGTTCACGGCCGCCGGTGCTGACGTCAAGCTCAAGGGCGTCCACCAGGTGATCGAGAGCAACGAGCTGCGCAAGCAGCTGGTCATCGAACACATGGAAGAACTCACCACCGGGGACCAGCCCTTGGCCCCGTGGGTGTACTTTTCGGACGCCTACCCGGGCATGTACGGGCTGCTGGCCAACCGGATGATGGAGCTCAAGGGCCACCCGGTCGTCGTCGTCAACCGGCCCGCCGGACCCGAGGATTTCGTCAGCGGCTCCGGTCGCGCGCCGGGGTGGTTCGACATCATCACCAGCCTGGAGCCGCACGACGGTCTCAGCGCCATCGGGCACCAGCAGGCCTGCGGCGTCCGCGTCGCGAAGGCGGAGAAGCTCTGCGACCTCGTCGCCGTGCTGCAGGACGCCACCCAGCTCGCCCTGCTCGCCGTCAGCACCGACGGACCGAGCGGTGATCTGGTACTCGGCCCGGACGCCGACTGCGACGCCGGCCTCGAGGATCTGCAGCCGCTGTTCGAGCTGGTGCGTCGGACCGAGGGACTCAAGCCCTTCGGGCACGGTTTCACCGCTCCGGTCGTCGAGATCGCGATCGAGCCCCTGGGTCTGCGCGTGGACCGGATCGGATCCGAATCGCAGCACCTGCGCCTGGTCACCCGGTCCGGCCTGTCCTGCCTGTGGTGGAACGTCGCCGAGGAGAAGTTCGACATGCTCCGGGGCTTCGTGCAGCGCGCCAGCCGCACCGAACTCGGCACGCTGCGCTTCACGGCGACGCTGCAGCTGAACACCTTCCGCGGCGACACCCGCGTCCAGGCCGTCATCAACGAACAGATCACCACGGCTGCTTGAGCCCCGTAGAGGAGGAGACCTTGACGACTTCACCGATCACCTCGCGTCTGCTCGGGTGGTGCGTCCTCGTGCCGCTCGCCGCCGTCGCGGTCTACCTCGGCCTCGGCACCGTCGCAGTCCGCCTCATCGGAGAGCCGATTGTTGCGACCGCCGTCCTGGGCATGCTTGTTGTCGTCCTGGTCGGTTCGGTGAGGATCCAGCGGCCCCGGTGGTTCGCGCATGCGCCGGCCCCGCGGCCGAGGCCGGAGATCCCACGCTTCGGATGGACCGTCCCCGGCTGCGCGGTCCTGGCCTTCCTCGCCGGGCAGTCGCTGGCCTTGTGGATCTACGTCACGATCGGGTCCGCCGGCTTTGACTCGGCGAACCAGACCAGGCATGCGGCCGGGGCACTGACGACCCTGCTGCTCACCATGGTCGCGGCTCCCGCAGGGGAGGAGTTCCTGTTCCGAGGGCTGATCTACCCGTTGCTGCGCAAGCGGGTGAGCATCCTCGCCTCCACGCTGGTCACCGCCGTGGTGTTCGGCCTGCTGCACGGCAACGCCGTGCAGTTCGCCTCGACCCTGCCGCTGGCGGTGCTCCTGGCCCTGGTCTACGAACGCACGCGCGTGCTGTGGCCCTGCGTGCTCCTGCACCTGGGCTTCAACCTCGCCGCCGCCCTTGTCCCGGCGCAGGCGCTCGGCGCTCTGGCGAACCCCGCTTCTGCGGCGTTCCTGTGCCTGGCCTTCGCTGGTTGTGCCTTGGGGCTCTACCGGCGGGTCGCCGGGGGGGGGGGGCGGGGGGGCCGGCGCCCGCGCGCGCCGGGCCACGCGCCGCCGCAGGCGCAGAGCTCGACCACAGAGCAGAAAAAAAACAAA
>NZ_JBHYIG010000424.1:0-5589 GCF_042740015.1 Streptomyces sp. NPDC059037 | reverse complement strand
TCCCCCCCGGGGGGGGGGTGGTGTGGGGTGTTGTTCGTGTTGTTGTTGGTTGTGTTGGGGGTGGTGTGGGGGGGGGGGGGGGGGGTCGTCCAACACTAAATCCGCGGGGGCGGGGCGGTTCAGGCAGGAACCGGCCGGAGGCCGAAGAACCGACCGGAGGTCAGAAGTACGTGCGGATGTAATCCGTGACCGTTCCGTCCGCCTCGACCAGAGGGATCAGCTGCCACTTGTCGAAGGACGTGCACGGGTGCGACAGGCCCATGCCGATCCAGTCGCCCACCGAGAGTTCCCCCTCCGGAGTCGTCCGGATCCACGCGTGCTGGTCCGAGAGGCCGGTGATCGTCATTCCGGTCGCGGCCCCTTCCACCCCGTCCCGGCGGACGACCTGCGCCTCCGGCAGGTCAAGGTCGTACGCAGCGTCCCGCTTGCCCGCGTTGGCGAACGCCTGCTCCGGCGTGGGCCGGGAGACCACCTGCGCCCACAGACGGAAGGCGGGCTCCAGCGTGCCCTCCTGCGGGACGCGGTTGAACGGCGTCAGGTGGCGGTAGTGACCGTCGTCGTGCGAGACGTACGCGCCCGAGCGGAGCAGCTTCAGCACCGGCACCGACAGCTCGGGGATCTCGGCGAACACGTCCGCCACCGCGTCGAACCACGCGCTGCCGCCCGCGCTGACGACGACCTCGTCGAGATCGGCGAACCGGTTCGCCTTGTCGAGCTCGACCGCGAGGGACGTGAGCCTGCGCAGCCACGCGTGCACGCGCTCCGGCGTCGCGTCCGGCACCTCGCCCTCGTACCCGGCGACACCCACAAGCCGCAGCGTGTCCGCGCTCGCCACGGCGTTGGCGATGTCGAAGCACTCGGCCTCGGTCCGCACACCGGTCCGCGCGCCGTCGCCCGCGGCGAGCTCCACCACGACGTCCACGGGGCGCGTGGCCCCCGCCTCGCGCAGCGCCGCGTCCATCAGGGCCACTCCGGCCACGGAATCGACGTAACAGATGAAGCGGAAGGAGGGGTCGGAGTCCAGTTCCGCCGCGAGCCAGCGCAGTGCCGCCGCGTCCACCAGCTCATTGGCGAGGAAGATCCGGTCGATGCCGAAGGCGCGCGCGACCCGCACCTGGTGCGGGACGGCGAGCGTGATGCCCCACGCGCCGCGCTCCAGCTGCCGGGCGAAGAGCTGCGGCGCCATGGACGTCTTGCCGTGCGGGGCGAAGGCGAGGCCGTGCCGCTCCGAGTACGTCTCCATCAGCGCGAGGTTGTGCTCGAGGCGCTCGGCGGAGAGCGCGAGGACGGGCGTGGTGAAGCCGCCCGTGAAGAGGTTGCGGCGCTGGGCCGCGAGCTCGCCGACCGTCAGGCCGTCCGCGTCCGGCGGCAGCGCCTTGAAGCGGTGGTCGACCCGCTCCTCGGTGAGCCGGTCCAGCTCCGCGGCCAGTCGGGCGGGCCCTTCGACGGTGCTGTCGGCGTTGCCGGCGTTGTCGGCGGCCATGTGCGCCTCCTTGAAATGGTGTGTTGCGCGGTATGCAACGGTCATTGCGTATGTCGCTTACTGCTGTCTAACATCCGAGCCAACGCCGGGTCAACGGATCCGGAAAGCCGATCAGGAGCAGCAAGGGGTTGGGACGAAAGTGACCGCACACGGAGAACTGGGCTACGCGGACGGCACCGGTGCCGTCGATGTCGTGGCGCTCGGCGAGTCCATGGTCACCTTCCTGCCCACCCGCGCAGGCCGCCTCGCCGACGTCCCCTCCTTCGATCGCGGAATCGGCGGCGCCGAGTCCAACGTCGTCTGCGCGCTCGCGGCCGCGGGCCACCGCACCCGCTGGGTCAGCCGGGTCGGCGCCGACGGCTTCGGCGACCATCTCGTCGAGGCGATCGCCCGTTATGGAGTGGACACGTCCGCCGTCGGGCGCGACCCGCACCGCCCCACCGGGATCTACTTCCGCACCGCCGACGACCGCGAGACCGACGCCCACGAGGTCCTCTACTACCGCGCCGGATCCGCCGCCTCCGCGATGTCCACGGCCAACACGGACCAGGCCGCCCTGCGCTCCGGATACCTCCTGCACCTGTCCGGCATCACCGCCGCGCTCTCCGCGGACTGCCTGGACCTGCTGCGCGCGCTCACGATTCCCCAAGCTCCCGGCTCCGCTCGAGCAGGGGAGACCCCATCCGCCACGCGGGCGGACGGCGTCTCCTTCGACGTCAACTACCGGCCGGGCCTGTGGGCCGGCGGCCAGGGCGCGGACCCCCGCGTCCTGCTCGACCTCGCGCGCGCGGCCGACCTCGTCTTCGTCGGCGAGGACGAGGCCGCCGACGCCTGGGGCATCACCGGCGGCCCCGACGCGATCCGCGCCGCCCTGCCCGAGCCGCAGCTCCTCGTCGTCAAGCGGGGCGCCGACGGCGCCGTGGCGTTCGGCGGCAACGGCACCCGGTACGAGGAGCCGGCGCCGAGCGTCGACGTCGTCGCGGCCGTCGGGGCCGGGGACGCCTTCGCCGCCGGGTTCCTCTCCGCCACGTTGCGGGGGCTCCCCGTCGGGCAGCGGCTGCGCCACGGCCACCTCATGGCCGCCGCCGCCCTCACCGTCCCCGGCGACCTCGCCGCACCACCGTCCCGTGACCACGCCGACCGGCTCGCCGCCCTCGACGCCACCGCCTGGGGGAGACTGCACCTCGGCCCCGGCTGGACGGCAGCCGACGACGAGGCCGCGCAGGAGGTACTTACGTCATGAGCCAGACCGTCGACCGCGCCCTGTCCATCCTGCCGCTGCTCGCCGAAGGCCCCGCCGACCTCGGTCAGGTCGCCGAACGCCTCGACGTGCACAAGTCCACCGCGCTGCGGCTGCTCCGCACGCTCCACGAGCACGGCCTCGTCTACCGCCAGTCCGACCAGCGCTACCGCCTGGGCGCCCGCCTCTTCGCGCTCGCCCAAGAGGCCGTCGAGAACCTCGACGTACGCGAGATCGCCCACCCCCACCTCCTCGCGCTCAACGAGAAGTGCGGCCACACGGTCCATCTCGCGGTCTACGAGGAGCAGGAAGTCCTCTACATCGACAAGGTCGAGAGCCGCTACCCGGTGCGGATGTACTCGCGCATCGGAAAGCCGGTGGCCATCACCGTCGCCGCCGTGGCCAAGCTCCTGATCGCCGACTTCCCCGAAGCCGAGCGCCGCGCCATCGCGGAGAAGCTCGACTACCCCACGTACACGTCCCGTTCGACACCCAACGCCGCCGCGTTCCTCAAGGAGCTCGGCGCCGTACGCGAACAGGGCTGGGCCACCGACCTCGGTGGCCACGAGGAGTCCATCAACTGCATCGGGGCCCCCATCCGCGGTGCGGACGGCCGGGTCGTCGCCGCCATGTCGGTCTCCGCGCCGAACGTCGTCGTCACCGCCGAGGAACTCCTCACGCTGCTCCCGCTGGTGCGCCGTACGGCGGACGCCATCAGCCGTGAGTACTCCGGAAAGTCACCCCTCAAGGAAGCCTGATCCCCACCATGACCGAGAAGATCGCACTCACCCCGGCCACCCACACCACTCCGCCCGCGAAGTTCTCCCACGGCGTGAAGAAGGGCAACATCCTTCAGGTCGCAGGGCAGGTCGGCTTCCTCCCGGCCGAGGAGGGCAAGGCCCCCACCCCCGCGGGCCCGACCCTGCGCGAGCAGACCCTCCAGACGTTCGCCAACGTCAAGGCGATCCTCGAAGAGGGCGGCGCGACCTGGGACGACGTGATGATGATGCGCGTCTACCTCACGGACGTCGACCACTTCGCCGAGATGAACAAGATCTACAACGAGTACTTCGAGGAGCAGGGCCTCAAGGCCCCCGCCTCCGCCCGTACGACGGTCTACGTCGGTCTCCCCGCGGGCCTGCTCATCGAGATCGACGCGCTCGCCATCCTGAGCTGACGCTGCGTCACCAACCCCCCACCAGTAAGCCGTTCGTCGTCACGGTGCGGCGCCCATCAAGTCCACGGGCGCCGTGCCGCGATCCCCCCTGCCCCGAAAGCCCCATGCACTTACGAGGTCAACGATGTCCCCGTCCCCCTTCACCGCGCTCGCGGCCGCCCCCGCCCCCGAGGTGCCACCTCACACCGGCGGCATCCTCACCCTGATCGACGGCACGGCAGGCCTGCTCACGGTCGCCGCGCTCGGCATCGTCCTTCTCCTCTTCCTGATCATCAAGGTCAGGCTGCAGCCCTTCGTGGCGCTGCTCGCGGTCTCCATAGTCGTCGGCCTCTCGGCCGGCCTCTCCGTCACCGAACTCTTCGGCACCGTCCAGAAGTCCGACGCCGTCTCGGTCATCGAGTCGGGCATGGGCGGCATCCTCGGCCATGTGGCGATCATCATCGGCCTCGGCACGATGCTCGGCGCGATCCTCGAAGTCTCGGGCGGCGCCGAGGTGTTGGCCTCCCGCCTGCTCGGCATGTTCGGCGAGAAGCGGGCGCCCCTCGCCATGGGCCTGACGGGCCTGATCTTCGGCGTCCCCGTCTTCTTCGACGTAGGCATCTTCGTCCTGGCCCCCATCGTCTACGCGGCGGCCAAGCGCAGCGGCAAGTCGATCCTGCTCTACTGCCTCCCCCTCCTCGCGGGTCTGTCGATGACCCACGCCTTCCTGCCCCCGCACCCGGGCCCGGTGGCGGCGGCCGGTCTGCTCCACGTGGACCTCGGCTGGGTCATCCTGATGGGCATCGTCTGCGGCATCCCGGCCGTCCTCGCCGCCTGGGTCTTCTCCGCCTGGGTCGGCAAGCGCATCTTCGTCCCCGTCCCGCAGGACATGGTCGAGGCCGCCGACGAGGCGAAGGCCGCGGTCGTCGCCGAGCAGCGCGCCGCCGGCGTCGAGCCGCGCGAGAAGCCGGTGCCGCTTGCCACGGTCTTCGCGATCATCGGTACGCCGCTGCTCCTGATCCTCCTCGCGACCTTCTCGTCGATCGCCTTCGACCCTTCCCCAAGCTCTTCGACAGGCTCCGAGCAGGGGATACCCCATTCGTTCCGCAGCGTCATCGAGTTCTTCGGCAGCCCCTTCGTCGCCCTGACGATCGCGCTCCTGATGGCGTACTACCTGCTGGGCATCCGCCGCGGCTGGTCCCGCAAGTCCCTTGAAACGGTGTCGACTTCATCGCTCAAGCCGGTCGGCAACATCCTCCTGGTGGTCGGCGCCGGCGGCATCTTCGGCGCGGTCCTCAAGGCGAGCGGCGTGGCCGCGGCCCTCTCGGACACCTTCCAGGACGTCGGCCTGCCGATCATCGTCCTCGCCTACCTGCTCTCCCTGGTCCTGCGCGTGGCCCAGGGCTCGGCGACGGTCGCGATCGTCACGACGGCCGGCATCGTGGCCCCCCTCCTCTCCGAGGGCGACCACTCCCAGGCCTTCGTCGCCCTGGTCATCATGGCGATCTCGGCGGGTTCGATCTTCGCCTCGCACGTCAATGACGGGGGCTTCTGGATGGTGGCGAAGTACTTCGGCATCTCGGAGCGGGACACGCTGAAGACGTGGACGGTCCTGGAGTCGGTGCTTTCGGTGGCGGGCTTCGTGGTGGCGGGTGTGGTGATTCTGTTTGTGTAGCGGTTTCAGCGGTCTACGTGTAGGGGGGGGGGAGC
>NZ_JBHYIG010000423.1:0-5607 GCF_042740015.1 Streptomyces sp. NPDC059037 | reverse complement strand
TCTTCGCCCTGACCGGCAGCACCGGCAGCACCGGCAACACCGGAAACACCGCCAACACCGGCAACACCGACATCAGCCGACCCGACAAGGAAGGGGCGGCCGTCCGATGAGCTCCCTCTCGCTCGCCGCGCGCGACTCCTCCACGATGCTGCGGCGCAACCTCCTGCACGCCCGGCGCTACCCGTCCCTCACCCTCAACATCCTGCTGACGCCGATCGTCCTGCTGCTGCTCTTCGTGTACGTCTTCGGCGACGTGATGAGCGCGGGCATCGGTGGCGGCGGCGCCGACCGCTCCGCCTACATCGCCTATCTCGTCCCGGGCATCCTGCTGATGACCCTCGGCGCC
Source organism: Streptomyces sp. NPDC059037 (assembly GCF_042740015.1). Classification (NCBI taxonomy): domain Bacteria; kingdom Bacillati; phylum Actinomycetota; class Actinomycetes; order Kitasatosporales; family Streptomycetaceae; genus Streptomyces; species Streptomyces sp. NPDC059037. Next base: position 5,261 of record NZ_JBHYIG010000423.1, on the reverse strand, counting down.
ACCCCGGCGGGGACCGCGATCTCCGTCTCCATGGACATGACCGAGGGCATCATCGCCCGCTTCCGTACGATGGCGATCCACCGCGGCTCGGTGCTCATCGGGCACGTCGTCGGCAGCGTGCTGCAGGCGATCCTCAGCGTGGTCCTCGTCGGCGCCGTCGCCGTGGCCATCGGCTTCCGGTCCACCGACGCCACGGCCTTGGAGTGGCTGGCGGCGTTGGGTCTGCTCGCGCTCGTCGCCACGGCCTTCACCTGGATCGCGGTCGGGATGGGAATGGCCAGCCCGAACGCCGAGGCGGCCAGCAACAACGCGCTGCCGCTGATGATCCTGCCGCTCATCTCCAGCGCCTTCGTGCCGGTCGACGCGATGCCGGGCTGGTTCCGGCCGTTCGCCGAGTACCAGCCGTTCACGCCGGCCATCGAGACCCTGCGCGGACTGCTGCTCGGCAGCGAGATCGGCAACAGCGGGTGGATCACCATCGTCTGGTGCGTGGGCCTTGCCGCGCTCGGCTACCGCTGGTCCACGTCGCTGTTCAGCCGCGACCCGAAGTAGCCGCGCGGGCCGCCTCCCACAGTTCGTCCCGCCCCAGGGCGGCGTACTCCGACACCGCGTCGGCGTACGCCGCCCGGTCGGCGTGCTCGGCTGCCTGACGGGCGCGGGCCGCCGACATGGTGGGCTGGAACTCGCGCAGTACGCGCAGCCGTTCGGCCAGCGCGATCATCCGTACGGCACCGGTGTCGGTGTCGGTGTCGGTGTCGGTGTCGAAAACTGTGTCGGTTTGGCCACCGGCGCCGGCGGACGCGAGCCCCGCCATGCCAAGCGCGTGCAGCACCGTCCCGAACAAAGGGAGCTCCATCGGCGCACGGGGCGGGCCGGCAAGCAGTGTTCGCAGGCGTTGCCGCAGCCGGTCGACCGGCTCCGTGACGAGCCCGAGACGGCCGGCGTGTGCGTGCGCCGTCACCGCCGCCGACTGGATCTGCAGCGCCCACGGGTCGAGCCAGGGGTCGTCGCTGTGCATCGAGCCGGTCTCGGGCAGGCGTTCCACGGCGCTGCGCCACAGGCCGAGGCCGAGTTCCGTCAGCCCGCGGGCGAGCGCGATCTCGGCGTGCGCGCCGAGGTCGGGGCTGTAAAAGGTGTCCTCCTGCGGGGTGTTGGCCCCCTCCGCCTGCCGCAGCCAGTGCTCGGCCTCGTCCGGGGCGCCGCGCTGCAGGCAGGCGAGGACAAGGGCCGAGCGGATGCCGATGTAGTCGTCCTCGTGGCCGAGGCGCGGCAGCGCGTCGAGCGCCGCCTTGAGATGTCCGTACGCGGCCTCGCCCTGTCCCGTCCGCAGGCACAGCTCGCTCAGCCGGGAATGGCCCATGAGCCGCAGGGACGGATTGTCGACCGGGGCCAGCGCGGCGATCATCCGGCGGCCCGATGCGATCGCCCGCTCGATGTCGTGCTCGTACTCCCAGATGTAGGTGGCCACGCACTCGGCGATGCCGGCGACCAGCGGCTGCTCGCCGGCGCAGAGTTCGAGCAGTACCGCGTAATCGGGAGGCAGCATCTCCGGAACCGCGCTCAACACCGCAGCGGTGGCGCGCAGCGGCGTGTCCGGTGGGGCCGGGGGCAGCCGCCGGAGGGTCACGAGGTGGCGCACGCCATGCGGGCCGTAGTTCATGAACTGGGCCGCCGCGCACAACACGGCCGCGGCGCGGGCGACTTCGACGTACGCGGGCGCCGGGCGGTAGTGCGAAAGGGGCGGGCCGGTGTCCGCGGCGAGTGCGGTGAGGCGGGGGTAGTTGGAGTCGGTGAACCACAGAGCGGCGAGGACGGAGGTGACGGCTGCCGTGGTGGGGCCGTCCGTACGGGCCAGGGCGTGCCGCAGGGCCGGCACGAGGTTGTCCTGCTCGGCCCTGATCTGCTCCCGGGCGGCGACGGAATGTTCGGTGCCGACGAGCACGTCGTGGTGCGCGACCCCGAAGTCCCGCGCCCAGGTGAGGAATCGGCCGATCGCCTCGTCCTCCTCTCCGGCCTCCGCACGCCGAGCCGCGCTGAACTCCCGTACGGACTCCAGCATCCGGAACCGCACGCCGACCGGGGTGTCGGTGACCGTGAGCAGCGACTGATCGGTCAACTCCTCGAGCAGCGGCAGCGCTTCATCGCCGAGGACCTGCTGCGCCGCGTCGCCCGCGAAACCGCCGGGGAGCGCGGACAGCGTGCGCAGCGCCGCCCTGGCGTCCTCCGTGAGCAGGTTCCAGCTCCACTCCACGACCGCGTGCAGTGTGCGATGGCGTTCCGGTACGTCCCGTGCCCCGCCGCGCAGCAGCGCGAACCGGTCACCGATGCGGCGGGCGATCTCCGGCACCGAGAGCACCCGCACCCGCGCCGCGGCCAACTCCACGGCGAGCGGCAGCCCGTCGAGGTGACGGCACAGCTCGGCCACCGCGTCCGGCGGCAGCTCCACACCGGCCCTGGCCGCCCGCGCCCGCTGCGTGAACAGCTCGACCGCGGTGTCGGGGCCGAGCTCCGGCAGCGCGTACACCGCCTCCGACGTGAGGCTCAGCGGGGCCCGGCTGGTGGCAAGGACCCGCAGGTCCTTCGAGGACGAGACCAGGGCTTGTACGAGGTCGGCGGCGCCCCGGACGACCTGCTCGCAGTTGTCCAGGACCAGCAGCGCGGGCCCGGAGCCGAGCACGCCGATGATGCCGGACACCGGGTCCGCGGCGGCGTGGCCGCTCAGCGCGCCGTGCCGTCCCTCGCCCGCGCCGAGCGCGGAGGCCACCTCCGTGGCCACGTCCTCGTCCGCGGTGACCGCGGCCAGCGGCACGAAGTGCACGACCCGCTGCTCGGCCGCACGGCCGACGGCGTGCGCGAGCCGGGTCTTGCCGAGGCCGCCGGGGCCGACGACGGTGACGGCACGTGAGGAGCGCAGCAGACTCCGCACCGCCGCGATGTCCGCGTCCCGGCCGAGGAGTTGGTTCGGCTCGTGCGGCACACCGTGCCTGACGACCGGTGCCTCGTCGAGCAGCAACTCTTCTTGTACGGCCCTGAGCCCGGCGCCCGGATCCGTGCCGAGCGTCTCGCGCAGCTCGCGGCGGTAGGCTTCGTACCGTGTCAGGGCGGCGGACGGGCCCGCCGTCGCCGCCTCGCCGCGCAGCAGCTCGGCGAGGACCTCCTCGTCGCGGGGATGCTCCGATGCCGCCACGGCCAGCGGCACGGCCGCCTCCGCGTGCCGCCCGAGACGGGCAAGCGCGAGCGCCCGCGCGCGGACGAGTGCACTGCGGACGGGGGCGCGTTCGGCGCGCAACGCGGCCACGGGGTCGTCGGTGTCGCCCGCCCCGTCAGGGGCCCCTTCCCACAGGGCGAGCCCGGCATCGGCCGCGGCCAGCGCCCCCGCGTGGTCACCGGCCCTGGCCCGCTCCGCGCTCGCGGCGGCGTGCAGCAACAGGGCGGAGCTGTCGACCTGTTCCTCGGCGAGGGCGAGCCGGTATCCGGTCGGCGTGCCCGCGATGACATCGGCGCCCAGCTGCGACCGCGCCCTGGACACGAGCACCTGCACCGCCTTGGCCGGCCGCTCCGGCAACGCGTCCGGCCACAGCCCCGCCACCAGGCGCTCGGTGCTGCAGCCGGTGCGCAACTCGCCCGCGAGCAGCGCGAGAAGGGCCCGGAGCCGGGGCGCGGTGACCTCCTGCCCACGACAGGCGACACGCTCAAGCAGGGTCAGGTCGGTGGTCACCCGTGCAGGTTAGCCAAGGCCGCCTCGGACGCGGGCGACGAACCTGACCTCGACCAGCAGCTCGGGGAAGGCCAGCCGTGGGGTTCCGATCATCGTGCTCGCCACCTGAGGCTCCGGCCGACCGTAGGCCTCCTTGCGAACCGGCCCCGCCGCGGCGTCGCCCGCGTCGGCGTCGACCACGTAGATGACTTCTTCGACGACGTCGTCCGACGAGGCACCGAAACGCCGCAGCAGCTCCGCTTCTGGCGCTGTGCCCGGAAGCCGAAGTGGTCGAGAACCGGCTGCTCGTCGAGGACGGGGACATGTCTCCATGTCGTCCAGAGCGATTTCGGGACCGCGACGGCAGGCGAGGTGGCCAAGGACGTCGTCTCTCCCCCTGCGCGCGGTGCCAATGAACCGCAGTACGCCGATGTACTCACCCCGCCTCGCGCCGGCCTGCCTACGACTCGGGAATGGGTGATCCAGAACATCGGTTCACCGATCACCGATCACCGATCACCGATCACCGTGCAGCGGATGGCGGACCACAGCCTGCTTTCCCGCAGAACCTTCATCCGGCGATTCGTACGCGAGACGGGGACGCCTCCCATGCCGTGGGTCGTCCTGCAGAGGATCACCGGCGCGCGTCGGCTTCTCGAAGCCTCCGACTGGTCCGTCGAGCGGATCGCCGCCGAGACGGGCTTCGGCACGGCTGCGAATTTCCGAAGCATCTTCCGACGAGAGGTGGGCGTGACGCCGAGCGCCTATCGGAAGGCGTACGGCGCCTCCCCGCCGCCGGACGCCGGCGAACCGATCAGCTTCGATGACCAGCCTGGGTCTGCTCGTTCGGCGAGTGCCAAAAATTCTTCGGACGGCAATGTCGAGATCCGGTGACCGGCTCCGTCCCTGCTATGAACGCGACCACAGTGGGTCGCAACAGCACCAAGGAGAAACGTCATGGCCAAGTACCTGCTGCTCAAGCACTACCGAGGCGCCCCGGCTGCCGTCAACGACGTACCCATGGACCAGTGGACGCCGGAGGAGATCTCGGCCCACCTGCAGTACATGAACGACTTCGCGGCCCGGCTGGAGAAGACCGGCGAGTTCGTCGACAGTCAGGCGCTGGCCCCCGAGGGGACGTTCGTCCGGTACGACGGTGAGGGGCGCCCGCCGGTCACCGACGGCCCGTTCGCCGAGACCAATGACGTCATCGCCGGCTGGATGGTGATCGACGTCGACAGCTACGAGCGCGCCGTCGAGCTGGCCGGGGAGCTGTCGGCCGCCCCCGGCGCGGGCGGCAAGCCGATCCACGAGTGGCTGGAGCTGCGCCCGTTCTACGGCGAGCAGCCCACCATCACGGAGTGATCTCTCAGGTGACTCAGGTGACTCAGGTGACTCAGCTGAACGAGGCCCTGCTGAGGAGCCTCACGCCGAGCGTGCTCGCCGTGGGCGGGGCCCCCCCCGGCGCCCCGGCGGGGGGCCGCCCCCGCCCCGCCGGGCGGGGCGGGGGGGGCGGGGGGCGCCCCGCGGGGGATTAAAAACAATACGCACCGCCCCCCCCAAC
>NZ_JBHYIG010000422.1:0-5676 GCF_042740015.1 Streptomyces sp. NPDC059037 | reverse complement strand
ACCTGATCCTGTACCTCTTCGGTACGCCCGGTCAGGACCGCTTCTGGTTCATGTGGGACGACCTGGTACGCGGCGCCATCGGCGCCGTCGTACTGGTCGACACCCGCCGTCTCGCCGACTGCTTTCCGGCCGTCGACTACTTCGAGAACAGCGGCCTGCCGTTCGTCATCGCCCTCAACGGCTTCGACGGCCACCAGCCCTACACCCCCGATGAAGTGCGCGAAGCCCTGCAGATCGGCCCCGCGACGCCCATCATCACGACCGATGCGCGACACCGTGCGGACGCAAAGAGCGGCCTGATCACACTGGTCGAGCACGCACTTATGGCACGACTCAAGTAGACGAGGGAGTACGGCAGTTGCCGTAGATTCAACAGAGCGGTCTGTGTCTTTTGACACCACTGACCGCTCTGTTCATAACGTTTCGACAGAGAATTCGCCGGGCGCCGCCACGCGTCGCGGTCACCTGGTGTCGCTGTGCTCACAAGAGCCCCGCCTTTTGGCGGGGCTCGCTCTTTTTGACCGTTTTATCTGAGGCTTACACCACTCGGAACTTCCGCTTCCCACTGTTTGGAAGAGGACCCCCTGACGTGCTGGAATGCGCTGAACTGCCCAGTAGCACGGGCCTTGGAGACGACAGCGGAGCCGATTTGGGCCCCGCCGCCGAGAGGTTGTTGGTCGAGTGAGGCGAAGCAAGACGAGCCCCGCACCGCCGCAGACGCGGGACACGCGGGGCAACTTCACCCCGCCGCCGCGCGCAGCGGCGTCCCCCGCAGATGTGCAGGGCCATGAACCGCCTGCCCCCTCCGGCGGCAGAATGTCCCCGCGCAACTGGCGCGTGCCGACCCGCCTCAACGCGATCCTCCTCATACCCGTGCTGGTCGGTCTGGTCATGGGCGGCTTCCAGGTCAAGGCCTCGATCGACACCTGGAGCGAGGCCCAGGACGCCGAGAACACCGCCATCCTGGTGCGGGCGTCCCTGGACTACGGCAACCGCATCATCGAAGAGCGCGACATCTCCGCGGCACCGCTGCTGCGCGGCAAGAAGAACGACCCCGCCGTCGTCAGCGCACGCAAGGCCACCGACGCCGCCAAGGCCGAGTTCGACGCCGCCGCCGAGAACATGCCCGACAAGGAAGGCCTCAAGCGCCGCCTCGACGGCTTCCACAAGGTGGAGCCGGGTCTGCAGGCCCTGCGCCAGGCCGCGTACACCTCCAAGCTCTCCGGTTCGAAGACCGAAGAGGGTTACGTCGCGATCCAGCACCCGCTGATGGAGTTCGCCAACGAGCTGGGCCTCGGCACCGGAAACATCACCAGCTACGGCCGCACCGTCTACGCCATCTCGCTGACCAAGGCCGCGCTCTCCCTCGAGCGCTCCATCGGTACGCACCTGCTGGTCAAGCCCGGCCCCACCGCTTCGTCCTTCGCCACGCAGCGCACCTCGCTCGCCTCGTACGCCTACCTCGAGGGCATCGCCATCGAGGAGTACAAGGGCGGCGGCACCCCCGAGGACCTCGCCAAGCTGGAAGCCGCCAAGAAGCAGCTGCAGGCCGACGGCGAGAAGCAGGCCAAGCAGGCCGCCGCCGCGGCGAAGGCCAAGGGCGAGACGTTCGTCCCGCCGCCGGCCCCCGAGAAGATGGTCGCGGGCATCGCGGGTCTGCAGACCACGCAGCCCAGCGCCCGCCTCGCGCTCGCCGAGAAGGGCATCACCGCCGAGGCCTGGTGGGCCACCACCACCGCCAAGTTCGACGCGTACCGCGACATCGAGTCCGACCTCGCCGACAAGGCCGTGAGCGAGGCGTCGGACATCGCCGACAACGCCCAGCGCAACGCCTACATCACCGGCGCCATCGTCGTCGTCGCGCTGCTCGCCGCCTTCATCCTGGCCGGGCTCATGGCCCGCCAGATGAGCAACGCGATGCGCCGGCTGCGGACCGCCGCCTTCGGCATCGCCGAGCAGCGCCTTCCGATGCTGGTCGACCAGCTCTCGCGCACCGACCCGGGCCGTGTCGACACCCGCGTACAGCCCATCCCGATCAACTCCACGGACGAGATCGGCGAGGTGGCCCGCGCCTTCGACCAGGTGCACCGCGAGGCCGTGCGGCTCGCCGCCGAGCAGGCGCTGCTCCGAGGCAACATCAACGCGATCTTCACCAACCTCTCGCGCCGCAACCAGTCGCTGATCGAGGGCCAGCTGACCCTCATCACCGACCTGGAGAACAACGAGGCCGACCCGGACCAGCTGGAGAGCCTCTTCCGCCTGGACCACCTGGCGACCCGTATGCGACGCAACGGCGAGAACCTCCTGGTCCTCTCCGGCGAGGAGCCGGGCCGCCGCTGGGACCAGCCGGTCCCGCTGGTCGACGTCCTGCGCGCCGCCTCCTCCGAGGTGGAGCAGTACGAGCGCATCGAGCTGTCCGGCGTCCCGGAGGCCGAGATCCACGGCCTGGCCGTGACCGACCTCGTGCACCTGCTCGCCGAGCTTCTGGAGAACGCCACCACGTTCTCCTCGCCGCAGACCAAGGTCCGCGTCACCGCGACCCGGCTGCCCGACGGCCGCGTCATGGTCGAGATCCACGACAAGGGCATCGGCCTCACCGCCGAGGACTTCGCGGACATCAACCACAAGCTGGCCAACCCGCCGACGGTGGACGCCGCGATCTCCCAGCGCATGGGCCTGTTCGTGGTCGGCCGCCTCTCGGACCGGCACGGCATCCGCGTCCAGCTGCGCCCCTCGGGCGAGCAGGCCGGTACGACCTCGCTGGTCATGCTCCCGGACGGGATCACGCACGGTGGCGGTGGCGAACACCAGCTGCCCGAGTCCGAGTTCACGGTCTCCTCGATCATGCCGGAGCAGCAGGCTCCGGAGCAGCCGGCCTTCACGCACCAGCCGATGCGCACGGCAGCCGAGCTGGGCTTCGACGACAGCCGTTACACCGCCGACAACGGCGAGGCCGCGGAGCTCGACCCGGTGGGCCGCTCGCTGATGCGTGAGGAGCGGCGTGCCGCTCTGGAGGCGCAGGCGCAGTCCGACGGCGGCCGTCCGCTCTTCCGCGACGAGGTCGAGCCGCAGCAGGCCTTCGACCAGCAGGGCGGATTCGATTCCGGATACGACCAGCAGGCACCGGCGTACGACGAGTACAACCAGGCCGCGCAGGGCCAGCAGTCGTACGACGAGCCGTACTACCCGGCGCAGGACGGCTACCAGGACGCCCCCTATACGGAGGCGGGTCACGACGATCACGCCGCACGTACGGGTGTCGTCTCCGAGCCCTTCGCCGCGTACCCGGACCGCTCTCACCAGGACGACTGGCCTTCTCGCGACGGATACGAGAACAACGCGGGCGGATACCAGGACCAGTACGCCCCGGAAGCGGAATCTGGTCCGGCGGCTCCCCTGAACGGCGGCGAGCGCGTAGGCTTCGAGCGTCCCGGACCGGCCCCCTCCACCGTCCACGACACCACCGCCGCGGGCCTTCCGCGCCGCGGCTCGACCGGTGCCGCCGGCAACGGCAGTGCTCCGGCCCCGGCCCCGGCCGAAGACGCGTTCGGCAACAACGACAGCAACTGGCGTTCGTCCAACGACGACCGCTGGCAGCGCGCCGAGCAGCTGAAGGAGCCCAAGGCGGGTGGGGTCACCCCGTCCGGACTCCCGAAGCGGGTACCCAAGGCCAATCTGGTCGAGGGCACGGCGGAACAGACCCCACAGGGCGGCCCCCAGGTCTCCCGCGACCCCGAGGACGTACGGGGCAGGCTGAGCAACCTGCGCCGTGGCGTCCAGCGGGGACGCAGCGCAGGCAGTGACACGAATGGCCAGGACACCGGTAATCACCGCGGTCCTGACAGCACCTACAACCAGGAGCGTTAGTGTGAGCCCGATGAGCCAGGCGGCGCAGAACCTGAACTGGTTGATCACCAACTTCGTGGACAACACCCCTGGGGTGTCCCACACCGTGGTGGTCTCCGCCGACGGACTCCTTCTGGCGATGTCCGAAGGCTTCCCCCGCGACCGGGCCGACCAGCTCGCGGCCGTCGCATCCGGTCTGACCTCCCTCACCGCCGGGGCCTCCCGGATCTTCGAGGGCGGTTCCGTGACCCAGACCGTTGTGGAGATGGAGCGAGGATTTCTCTTCCTTATGTCCATCTCCGACGGCTCCTCGCTGGCCGTACTGGCCCACCCGGATGCGGACATCGGTCTCATTGGGTACGAGATGGCGCTTCTTGTCGACCGCGCCGGCACCGTGCTCACGCCCGACCTGCGTGCGGAGCTGCAGGGGAGCCTTCTCAACTAATAGACGGACGGTGCGTTTACGCGTCCCGTGGCCGTAAGGTTTCGGGACGCGGCTCCAGAATGATGGTGCCCGGCACAGTCGGAGGAGGAGTACGTGGCAGGCTCAGGAACACCCCCGGACGGATCGTCATCGGCCAACTGGTCGTCTGGCCACGGCCAGGCACAGGGTCCGCACGACGGGGCGCCGAACCGGTACAACTTCCCCTCCGCGCCCAGTCAGCACCGCGCGCCGTACCGGCAGCCGCAGCAGCCGGGCCCCCGTCAGAACCCGTACGAGCAGCCTCACACACCCAGGATCCAGCCAGTGCAACCACAGCGACGCGCCCCTGAACCGGCGCCCGCAGGTTCTGCGAGCAACCCTCTGGTGCGCCCGTACGCCATGACGGGCGGCCGCACCAGGCCCCGCTACCAGCTCGCCATCGAGGCGCTGGTGCACACCACCGCACAACCGCACCAGTTGCAGGGCCAGTTGCCCGAGCATCAGCGCATCTGCAACCTGTGCCGCGAGATCAAGTCAGTGGCCGAGATCTCGGCACTGCTCACCATTCCCCTCGGCGTCGCCCGGATCCTCGTAGCCGACCTGGCCGAGGCCGGACTTGTCGCCATCCACCAGCCGGGCGGCGACGAGTCCGCCGGCGGCCAGCCAGACGTGACACTGCTCGAAAGGGTGCTCAGTGGACTTCGCAAGCTCTAGCGGCGGAGCAACAGCCCGCTCCACCACCAGCGCGAAAATCGTGGTGGCGGGCGGCTTCGGCGTGGGCAAGACCACGTTCGTCGGAGCGGTCTCTGAGATCAACCCGCTGCGCACCGAGGCCGTCATGACGTCCGCGTCCGCGGGCATCGACGACCTCACCCACACCGGAGACAAGACGACCACGACGGTCGCGATGGACTTCGGCCGCATCACCCTGGACCAGGACCTGATCCTGTACCTCTTCGGTACGCCCGGTCAGGACCGCTTCTGGTTCATGTGGGACGACCTCGTACGCGGCGCCATCGGCGCCGTGGTCCTGGTCGACACGAGGAGGCTCGCCGACTGCTTCCCCGCCGTCGACTACTTCGAGAACTCCGGTCTGCCGTTCGTGATCGCCCTCAACGGCTTCGACGGCCACCAGCCCTACACGCCGGACGAGGTCCGCGAGGCGCTGCAGATCGGCCCGGACACCCCGATCATCACCACCGACGCGCGTCACCGTGCGGACGCGAAGAGCGCGCTGATCACGCTCGTGGAGCACGCGTTGATGGCTCGGCTGCGCTAACGGTCCTTGCCTGTACGTCGAGGGGGGGGGGCCCCCGCCGCCGGGGGGGGGGGGCCGGGGCCACGCGGGGGTGGGGGGGCGGCGCGCGGCGGGGGGGGGGGGGGGCGGCGCGCCCGGCCCCCCCCAC
>NZ_JBHYIG010000421.1:0-5679 GCF_042740015.1 Streptomyces sp. NPDC059037 | reverse complement strand
GTGTTTGCCATGACCCCGCCCCCGTTGGGGGGGGCGCACCCCCCCGCGCCCGGACTGGGTGGGGTGGGGGGGCCGGGGTCGTGCTGTGTGCGGGGGTCAGGCGGTGAGCAGCAGTGTGAAGACCTCGCCGCCCGGTGCGCGCACCACGGCCGCGGGGCCGTCGGGGCAGTCGTAGCGCAGCAGCACGGATGCGCCGAGCATGACGGCGGCGGGGACGGCGGACTCCTGCGCACGGAAGCAGGGGTACCAGCCGGAGGGGGCGGCGGGGCCTACGTGCCGTATCGCGGCCCGGCGGCCACCGCCGTCCGTACCGGACTCCGTGGCGAAATCGGCGCCGAACAGCCCCCGGTAGAACGCGCCGTCGGTCGCGGACGCACCGGTGAGGAGTTCGCTGCGGGTGTACGCGCCGAGGCCGTCGTCGGGGCCGCTGCCCGTGTGCTCTTTCGCTTGCCACAGGCCGATGCGGTGCCCCGACGGATCGCCCGCGAGGAGCATCCTGCCCTGCGCGAGGATGTCGATCGGGCCAAGGAGCACGGAACCGCCGAGCTCCGGTACTGCGGCGGCCGCGGCGTCGGCGTCCTCGACGCTGAGATAGCTGGACCAGCCGCCGAGCGCAGGGCCCGGGCTCTCGCCGAGATCGCCGATGCTGCACACCTCCCGGCCCCGCAGCCGGCACATCGTGTACGGACTCGTGCCGTCGCTCGTGGTGCTGAACTCCCAGCCGAACAGGGCGCTGTAGAACTGCAGGGCGGCTTCCCTGTCCGGCGTCAGGAGGTCCACCCAGGTCGGCTCTCCCGGTGCGGGACGTACGGCGTCGTGGCTCATCCGAGGCTCCCTTTCTGGTCGTTTGCTCGTGATGATGGGCCCCCGCGCTCAGGGCGCGGCCCGCGACGGCTCAGGCCACCGGCGGGCCCTGGGCGGCCCCCGCCTCCGCCTCGGCAGGGCTCGACTGCTTCGAAGTGGTACGTCCCGGAGCGACCAAGGCGGCGAACACGGCGCCCGCACCGGCCAGCACGATCAGCGCGATGGCCGCAGCGGCGAAGCCGTCGGTGAACGCGTCGCGGGCCGCCGCGACGAGCGGACCCGCGGCGGCGTCCGGCATCTGCTGCGCGACGCCGAGCGCCGCGCCGAGCGAGTCCTGGGCCGCTTCCCTTGCCTCCGGGGGCAGTTGGGCCACCACCCGGTCGGGCAGCTGATCGCTGTACACGCTCGTCAGTACGCTGCCGAAGACGGCGATGCCGAGTGCGGCGCCGACCTCGATGGACGCGTCGAAGGTCGCCCCGGCCACCGAACCGCGCTCGGTGGGCGCGTTGGCCATCACGGACTCCGTCATGGAGGGGATGGCGAGACCGCCGCCGAGACCGACCAGGATTCCGGCCACCATCACGACCTGGGCGTCGGTGGACACATCGACCGATGCGAGCACGGCGGCCCCGGCGACGGCGAGCGAAAGCCCCGCCGCGATCGGCCACTTGGGGCCGAACCTGCGGTGCAGCTGCTCCCCGGCCGGCGCGCCCACGATGATCGCGAGCCCGGCGGGAAGCAGCCGCAGGCCGGTGCCGAGCGCGTCCTCGCCGAGCAGTTGCTGGAGGAAGAGCGTGATCAGATAGATGACGCCCACCAGGACCGTGAAGGTGATGAGCGAGAACCCGGCGCCCGCGGCGAAGTGCCGGTTCAGGAACCAGCGAAGGTCGAGCATCGGATCGCTGACCCGCAGCTCGACGGCGATGAAACAGACCAGCGACACCAGGGACACCGCCCACGCCCCGAGCACCTGGACCGACGTCCAGCCCTCGACGGGGCCTTCGATGACCCCGTACACGAGTCCTCCGAGGAGCAGACAGGACAGCACGGCGCCCAGCGGGTCGAGCTTGCCCGCTTCCTCATTGCGCGACGCGGGCAGCAGCGGCACGGCGACGGCGAGCAGCACCACGACCAGCGGGATGTTGAGGTAGAACGCCGCTTCCCAGCCGTACGGCTCCACCAGCGAGCCACTGAGCAACGGCCCTGCCGCGAGCCCGAGTCCGGCCGAAGCCGACCACAGGGCGAGCGCCCGGGGGCGCTCCTCGTCGGAGAACGTCACCCGGATCAGACCGAGCGTCGCGGGCATGATCAGCGCGGCGGAGACACCGAGTCCGGTGCGGGCGGCGATCAGCTGCTCCGGAGAGTCGCCGACCGCGCCGAGCACGCTGAACGCCCCGAACCCGACGAGGCCGAGCAGTAGCGCGCCGCGGCGGCCGTACTTCTCTCCCGCGGCGCCGAGGGCGAAGAGCAGCGCGGCCATGGTGAGCGGATAGGCGTCGAGGATCCACTGCAGTTCGGACGTGGTCGCGCCCAGCTCCCTCGCGAGGTCGCCGAGTGCCACCGTGAGCGTGATGTTGGCGGTGACGACCAGCAGCAGGCTGATGGAAAGGACCGCTAGTCCGGCCCAGCGGCGCGGATGGTCCTTCGTCGTGGAAAGGGCGGCGGGTTCGGGCATGGGGGCCTCACTCCTCCCTGAGTAGTACGGTACCGTACCGTACTGTAGGGCTTCGGGCGGCAGCCCGTAAGCTGACGGGCATGTCCGTCGCACCGCTCCGGGGAGGCCGTCCCCGTCAGGACCAACTGCTCGGCGCCACACTCGATGTGCTGCGCGAGAAGGGCTACGACCGCCTCACGGTCGACGCCGTCGTGGCCCGCGCCCGCGCCAGCAAGGCCACCGTCTACCGCCGCTGGCCGTCCAAGTCGGCCCTCGTGGTCGCCGCCTTCGCGAGCGCCGTCGAGGGCGTCGCCACCCAGCGGGACACCGGCTCGCTCCGCGGTGACCTGCTCGCCGCGCTCGACGGACTGCTCGGCGAGATGGACCGGCTCGGCGACGTGATCGCGGGCCTGGTCGGGGAGTTGCGCCGCAATCCCGAGCTGGCCGACGCGATGCGCGCCGGCTACATCGACGCCCAGCGGCAGATGGTCGTCGACATCTTCAACCGGGCCAGGGACCGCGGCGACCTCGCGGCGGGCGCGGACGTCGAGATGCTCTGGCAGCTTGCGCCCTCGATCATCTCCTTCCGGGTGCTCCTGGCCGGCGAGCCGGTGGACCGTGCCTACGTGAAACGCCTCGTCGACGAGGTCGTCCTGCCCCTCGCGCAGCGCGGCCCCGCCAACTGAGCGGCCCCTGACGCCCCTTCGCCCGCCCCGCATCCCCCGTCGGCGCCCCGCGCGACGCCCGCACCCCACGCATCCGCGTGGGAAGCCCGCGCCGCGCGGCGCCCGAGGTACCGGGCGGCGTCGCCCGCTGGTTAGCGTCCTCGGTGCCACGGAGCGGCTCCCGTCGCTCCGTGGCACCCCATCTGCCCGCGGACATCGAGGCACGAAGCGGAGCGAGAACGCCATGACAGCAGCTGCCACCTCGCGGGACGACGTTCCCGCCGGTCCCCCCTCGGCGGAGATCCCGGTCCTTTTCGGTGATCTCGCCGCACTCTTCGAACAGTTCACCCTCAGCGTGGAGTCGGGCCAGAACCCCATCCACGACTGGCTCGACGCCCGGCTGCCCGGCGGCGGCCGGCTGCTCGACGTCGGCTGCGGCGCCGGACGGCACTGCCTGATGTTCTCCGAGCGCTACGACCAGGTGCTCGGCATCGACCCCGCCGCGCCCATGATCGACATAGCCCGCAAGTCCCGTCCCGCGCCGAACATCAGTTACCAGGAGCGGGACGCCTACGACGTCACCGCCGAGAAGGACGGCAAGTTCGACGCCGTCTTCTCCTTCAGCGCCGTCTTCCACATGGGCCGCTACGAGCGGATCCTGGGCCACCTGCGCTCGCTGGTCGCCCCCGGCGGCCGCCTGGTCGTCTTCGACCCCGAGCGCACCCCCGTCTACGGGCAGCCGGACTGGCAGACCACGTACGCCTTCGAGATCGCGCAGACCGCCTACCGGGTCACCGGGGACGCGGGCGCCGCGGCCGACGGCCTGAGCCTCTTCCTGCACCCCAGCTGGCGCAAGCTCAGCGAACTGAGCGTCCCGCCGAGCCGCGAGGAGTTCCACCGGGCCTACGAGGCGTCGCTGCCCGGAGTGGAGTTCGCCGACGACCTCTACCCGGGGTTCTACGCCGCCTGCTGGCAGGCACCGGCTGCCGGTTGATGGAGACGGACGTACTGATCGTCGGCGCCGGACCGGCGGGCCTCGCCCTGGCGAACGTGCTGGCCGAGTGCGGGGTGCGCTGCCGCATCGTGGACGCGGGCGGCGGTCCGGTCCGGGAGTCCCGCGCGGGTCTCATCCACACCAGGACCCTGGAGCTCCTCGACCGGATCGGGGTCGCCGCGCCGATGATCGAGTCCGGCCGCAAGATCACGCACGTGGAGATGTTCGAACGCGGCCGGCGGGCGGGAGGTTTCCCGCTCGCCGGCCGCGGCATCGAGGGGCGCACCCCCTTCCCGTACGCACTGGCCCTTGAGCAGTACCGGACCGAGCAACTGCTCGTGGACGCGCTGACGGAGCGGGGCGCCGCGGTCGACTGGGACACCGAGTTCGTCCGCTTCACCGACCCGGCCCGCCCGCGGACGGCGGTCCTGCGGCGGTGCTCCGGCGCCGAGTTCGAGGTGTCCGCGCGCGGCCCCCCCGCCGCGGACGGCGCGGGCAGCGCGGTGCGCCGCAGCCTCGGGCTCGGGTTCACCGGGCGGACCTTCGGGCAGACCGGTCTCCTCGCCGACGTCGAGACCGACTTCGCCGGCGCGGGCAGACCCGCCGACGGCCGCCTGCGGCTCAACCTCGCCCGGGGCGGATTCGTCGGGATGCTCGGCATGAGCGGCGACCGGTACCGCTTCTTCGGCGCCGTACCCCGCGGGTTCACGCCGGCGCCGGACCGGCCGCACGCCCCGCACAGCGCCTATGCGGCGATCGGCGACGAGACCCTGCAGCGGTGGTTCGACGAGTACTTCTCGGTGGACGCCACCTTGCGGACGGTGGAGTGGACCGCGCTGTTCCGGCTGCACAGCAGAATCGCCGAACACTTCGGCTCCGGCCCCGTCCATCTGGTGGGCGACGCCGCCCACATCCACAGCCCGGCCGGCGGCCAGGGCCTCAACCTCGCCATCGGTGACGCCTTCAACCTGGGCTGGAAGCTCGCCCAGGTCGCGGGCGGGCACGCGGGGGAGCGGCTCCTCGACTCCTACGACGCCGAAAGAAGACCGGTGGCCCGCCAAGTCCTTCGCGGCACCGACCGCGGCTTCGCCCTTGAGACGGTGGACCACGGCATCGCCGTCTGGTTCCGGACCCATGTCGCGCCGCTGCTCATCCGCCCGCTGAGCCGGCTGCGTCCGGTCCGCCACGGCATCTTCCGCCTGTTCGCCCAGACGTGGATCGGCTACCGCCGCAGCCCCGCGGTCGCGGCGGCCCGCCGCCGGGTGGGCCGCGGGCCACGCCCCGGGGACCGCATTCCGTACGGGGCCTTCCGCGCGGCCTCCGGCGGCGGTGGCGCGCAGGGTGTCCGCTACAGCCTGCTCATCTCCGAGGGGCGGCGCCCGGACCCCGCGTTCGACGGGCGTCTTCGCGCGGTCCGGGACCTCCTCGGCCGCTATCCGGTCCCCGTCGACGTCCACGTGGTGCGGGCGGGGGAGCGGCCCCCGCCCCCGGGGGGGGGCCCCCCGCGGGCGGGCCCCCGCCCGCCCCGCACTCCCCCCCCGGCCCCCGGCTAAAACCCGGCC
>NZ_JBHYIG010000420.1:0-5707 GCF_042740015.1 Streptomyces sp. NPDC059037 | reverse complement strand
CCACCCTTGAAAGAGTGCGTAATAGCTCACTGGTCAAGTGATTCCGCGCCGACAATGTAGCGGGGCTCAAGCGTACCGCCGAAGTCGTGTCATTCACACAATAGGGCCAACGCCTGTGTGGATGGGTAGGGGAGCGTCGTGTGCCGGGTGAAGCTGCAGCGGAAGCTAGTGGTGGACGGTTCACGAGTGAGAATGCAGGCATGAGTAGCGATACATACGTGAGAAACGTGTGCGCCGATTGACTAAGGGTTCCTGGGTCAAGCTGATCTGCCCAGGGTAAGTCGGGACCTAAGGCGAGGCCGACAGGCGTAGTCGATGGATAACCGGTTGATATTCCGGTACCCGCTGTGAAGCGTCAAACATTGAATCAGGCGATGCTAAGTCCGTGAAGCCGTCCTGGAGCCTTCGGGCAAAGGGAAGTGGTGGAGCCGACGGACCAGACTTGTAGTAGGTGAGTGATGGGGTGACGCAGGAAGGTAGTCCAGCCCGGGCGGTGGTTGTCCCGGGGTAAGGGTGTAGCCCGTCATCTAGGTAAATCCGGATGACATGAGGGTGAGACCTGATGCCGAGCCGATTGTGGTGAAGTGGATGATCCTATGCTGTCGAGAAAAGCCTCTAGCGAGTTTCATGGCGGCCCGTACCCTAAACCGACTCAGGTGGTCAGGTAGAGAATACCGAGGCGTTCGGGTGAACTATGGTTAAGGAACTCGGCAAAATGCCCCCGTAACTTCGGGAGAAGGGGGGCCATCACCGGTGATGACATTTACTGTCTGAGCTGGGGGTGGCCGCAGAGACCAGCGAGAAGCGACTGTTTACTAAAAACACAGGTCCGTGCGAAGCCGTAAGGCGATGTATACGGACTGACGCCTGCCCGGTGCTGGAACGTTAAGGGGACCGGTTAGTCACTCTTCGGGGTGGCGAAGCTGAGAACTTAAGCGCCAGTAAACGGCGGTGGTAACTATAACCATCCTAAGGTAGCGAAATTCCTTGTCGGGTAAGTTCCGACCTGCACGAATGGCGTAACGACTTCTCGACTGTCTCAACCATAGGCCCGGTGAAATTGCACTACGAGTAAAGATGCTCGTTTCGCGCAGAAGGACGGAAAGACCCCGGGACCTTTACTACAGTTTGATATTGGTGTTCGGTTCGGCTTGTGTAGGATAGGTGGGAGACTTTGAAGCGGGCACGCCAGTGTTCGTGGAGTCGCCGTTGAAATACCACTCTGGTCGTGCTGGATGTCTAACCTCGGTCCGTGATCCGGATCAGGGACAGTGTCTGATGGGTAGTTTAACTGGGGCGGTTGCCTCCCAAAGAGTAACGGAGGCGCCCAAAGGTTCCCTCAGCCTGGTTGGTAATCAGGTGTTGAGTGTAAGTGCACAAGGGAGCTTGACTGTGAGACCGACGGGTCGAGCAGGGACGAAAGTCGGGACTAGTGATCCGGCGGTGGCTTGTGGAAGCGCCGTCGCTCAACGGATAAAAGGTACCCCGGGGATAACAGGCTGATCTTCCCCAAGAGTCCATATCGACGGGATGGTTTGGCACCTCGATGTCGGCTCGTCGCATCCTGGGGCTGGAGTCGGTCCCAAGGGTTGGGCTGTTCGCCCATTAAAGCGGTACGCGAGCTGGGTTTAGAACGTCGTGAGACAGTTCGGTCCCTATCCTCTGTGCGCGTAGGAATATTGAGAAGGGCTGTCCCTAGTACGAGAGGACCGGGACGGACGAACCTCTGGTGTGCCAGTTGTCCTGCCAAGGGCATGGCTGGTTGGCTACGTTCGGAAAGGATAACCGCTGAAAGCATCTAAGCGGGAAGCCTGCTTCGAGATGAGTGTTCCCACCCCCTTTGAGGGGTTAAGGCTCCCAGTAGACGACTGGGTTGATAGGCCAGATCTGGAAGCCCGGTAACGGGTGGAGGTGACTGGTACTAATAGGCCGAGGGCTTGTCCTCAGTTGCTCGCGTCCACTGTGTTGGTTCTGAAACCACGAACAACCCCGTACAGGGTCACGTACGGTGCGGTTGACAGTTTCATAGTGTTTCGGTGGTCATAGCGTGAGGGAAACGCCCGGTTACATTCCGAACCCGGAAGCTAAGCCTCACAGCGCCGATGGTACTGCAGGGGGGACCCTGTGGGAGAGTAGGACGCCGCCGAACTTCTTTTATAGCCGTGGCCTCTGGATTCAATTCCAGGGGCCACGGCTTTTTTGTGTTTCCGTGGCCGGCTACCCCTCTGCACCGGCAGCTGACAACTGAGGGTAAGGTCAGGGGGCATCATCGGCTCATTTCCCACAGGAGGCCCCCGGGTGGAGGTCCAGGAGACACGTGTCCAGACGGACCGAGTCCTCACCATCCCGAACATCCTCAGCATGGCGCGCCTCGTCGGCGTACCCCTCTTCCTGTGGTTGATCCTCAGGCCGGAGTTTGGTGGCCCCAAGAGTGACCACTGGGCGCTGTTGGTGCTGATGCTGAGCGGCATCAGCGACTATCTCGACGGCAAGTTGGCCCGCCGCTGGAACCAGATCAGCAACCTCGGGCGGCTGCTCGACCCGGCTGCTGACCGGCTCTATATTTTGTCCACATTGGTCGGACTCACGTGGCGGGGGATTCTTCCGCTCTGGCTGACCGCGGTGCTGCTCCTGCGCGAGCTGGTTCTGCTGGTGATGGTCGGGATCCTCAGGCGTCACGGCTATCCGCCGCCCCAGGTGAACTTCCTCGGCAAGGCTGCCACCTTCAACCTGATGTACGCCTTTCCACTACTGCTTCTCAGTGATGGAAGTGGCTGGATCAACACTCTCGCTGCTATTTTCGGATGGGCGTTCGCCGGATGGGGTACAACGCTGTACTGGTGGGCAGGGATCCTCTACGTGGTTCAGGTCCGCAGACTTGTCCGGGCGGACGCCACGGCCGATTGAGCTTGCCGATTCGGCAGCTGTAGAGGCTTGCAGGCCCGTATCTGACATATGCGGGCCAATCTGGGCGGGCTAAGTCGGCTAGATCGTCGTCTATTGAGGAGGACGCTTCCGACATGAAGGCCGTCGTAATGGCCGGAGGCGAAGGCACTCGCCTTCGCCCCATGACCTCGAGCATGCCCAAGCCGCTCCTGCCCGTGGCCAATAGGCCGATCATGGAGCATGTGCTGCGGCTGCTCAAGCGGCATGGGCTCACCGAGACCGTAGTGACAGTCCAGTTCCTGGCCTCTCTGGTCAGGAATTACTTCGGCGATGGTGAAGAGCTCGGGATGGAGCTCACCTATGCCAATGAGGAGAAGCCACTCGGCACTGCTGGGAGTGTGAAGAACGCTGAGGAAGCGCTGAAGGACGATGCATTCCTCGTGATCTCCGGTGATGCTCTCACTGATTTCGACCTCACCGAGCTCATCAACTTCCACAAGGAAAAGGGCGCGCTTGTCACCGTCTGTCTGACGCGTGTTCCCAATCCGCTGGAATTCGGCATCACCATCGTGGACGAAGAAG
Source organism: Streptomyces sp. NPDC059037 (assembly GCF_042740015.1). NCBI lineage: Bacteria > Bacillati > Actinomycetota > Actinomycetes > Kitasatosporales > Streptomycetaceae > Streptomyces > Streptomyces sp. NPDC059037. Next base: position 2,239 of record NZ_JBHYIG010000420.1, on the reverse strand, counting down.
GAAAGGTCGAGCGCTTCCTCGAGAAGCCGACCTGGGGGCAAGTCTTCTCGGACACGGTGAATACGGGCATCTATGTGATGGAGCCCGAGGTCTTCGACTACGTCGAGGCCGACGCGTCGGTGGACTGGTCCGGCGATGTCTTCCCTCAGCTCATGAAGGAGGGCAAGCCCATCTATGGGTATGTCGCCGAGGGGTACTGGGAGGACGTCGGCACGCACGAGAGCTACGGCAAGGCGCAGGCCGACGTGCTGGAGCGCAAGGTCGACGTCGAGCTCGACGGCTTCGAGATCTCGCCCGGTGTGTGGGTCGCCGAGGGGGCCGAGGTGCACCCCGACGCCGTGCTGCGCGGGCCGCTGTACATCGGGGACTACGCCAAGGTCGAGGCCGGCGCGGAGATTCGCGAGCACACCGTCATCGGCTCGAACGTCGTGGTCAAGACCGGGGCGTTTCTGCACAAGGCCGTCGTCCACGACAACGTCTACGTCGGCGAGCACAGCAATCTGCGGGGCTGTGTGATCGGGAAGAACACCGACATCATGCGGGCCGCCCGTATCGAGGACGGTGCGGTCATCGGTGACGAGTGCCTGGTCGGTGAGGAATCGATCATTCAGGGCAACGTCCGCGTCTACCCGTTCAAGACGATCGAAGCCGGCGCCTTCGTCAACACGTCCGTCATCTGGGAGTCGCGGGGCCAGGCCCACCTGTTCGGTGCGCGCGGGGTATCCGGGATCCTGAACGTGGAGATCACCCCGGAGCTCGCGGTGCGGCTTGCCGGCGCGTATGCGACGACGCTGAAGAAGGGCTCGACCGTCACGACCGCGCGTGACCATTCGCGAGGCGCCCGTGCGCTGAAACGAGCGGTGATCTCTGCTCTGCAGGCCAGCGCCATCGACGTACGCGATCTGGAGAATGTGCCGTTGCCGGTGGCGCGACAGCAGACCGCGCGGGGCAGTGCCGGCGGGATCATGATCCGGACGACTCCGGGGGTGCCGGACTCCGTCGACATCATGTTCTTCGACGGGCGCGGAGCGGATCTGTCGCAGGGGAGTCAGCGGAAGCTGGACCGTGTGTACGCGCGTCAGGAGTACCGGCGTGCTTTTCCCGGCGAGATCGGGGATCTGCATTTCCCGTCGAGTGTCTTCGACTCCTACACCGGCTCCCTGCTGCGCAATATCGACACCACGGGTGTGGCCGAGTCCGAGCTGAAGGTGGTCGTCGACGCGTCCAACGGCAGCGCGGGCCTTGTGCTGCCGAGCCTTCTCGGGCGGCTCGGTGTCGATGCGCTGACCATCAACCCGGGTCTCGACGAGTCACGTCCGACCGAGTCCTACGAGGCACGCAGATCGGGGCTTGTGCGGCTCGGCGAGATCGTGGCGTCGGCTCGGGCCGCGTTCGGGGTGCGCTTCGATCCGGTGGGTGAGCGTCTTTCGCTCGTCGACGAGAAGGGGCGGATCGTCGAGGACGACCGGGCGCTGCTCGTCATGCTCGATCTGGTCGCCGCCGAGCGGCGCAGCGGGCGGGTGGCCCTTCCGGTGACGCCGACGCGGATCGCCGAGCAGGTGGCCGCGTACCACGGTACGCAGGTCGACTGGACGACCACGTCGCCGGACGATCTGACGCGGGTGGGGCGCGACGAGTCGACGATCTTCGGGGGCGACGGCCGCGGTGGCTTCATCATCCCCGAGTTCAGCAGCGTCTTCGACGGTACGGCGGCGTTCGTGCGGCTCATCGGGCTTGTGGCGCGGACGCAGCTCACGCTCAGCCAGATCGACGCGCGGATTCCGCGGGCCCATGTGCTGCGGCGTGACCTCGCGACTCCGTGGGCGGTCAAGGGTCTGGTGATGCGTCGCGTGGTGGAGGCCGCGGGGGAGCGTTCGGTGGACACGACCGATGGTGTGCGGGTCGTGGAGACCGACGGGCGCTGGGTGTTAGTGCTGCCCGATCCCGCCGAGGCGGTCACTCATTTGTGGGCAGAAGGGCCCGATGACGCGTCCGCGCAGGCACTGCTCGACGAGTGGTCCGCAGTGGTGGACAGCGCAGGTCGCTGACCGTGGGCGAGGGCCGGACGGCGCCGGGCAGCGGCGCGGGGCGGGCCGCCCGGGGGGGGCGTGGGGGGGGTGCGCCCCCCGGGGGGGGGGGGTGGGGTTTCGTCCGGGGGGGGCGCGCCGCCCGGCGGCTGGCGGCCCCCCGCCGCGCCCCCCCCGCCGCTCTGCCACAACGGGCCCACGCAGTCGCTGAC
>NZ_JBHYIG010000419.1:0-5810 GCF_042740015.1 Streptomyces sp. NPDC059037 | reverse complement strand
CACCGAGGCCGAACTGACCCGGTGCTCCCCAGAGCCCCTGACCGACGCGGACCGCACCGCGCCGCTCACCCCCGCGCACCCCGCGTACGTGATCTACACCTCCGGATCGAGCGGCACCCCCAAGGGCGTCGTCGTGCCGCACCGGTCCGTGGTTCCCCTGGTCACCTGGGTGGCAGAGGAGTTCGGCGCGCGGACGACGGAACACGTCCTCGCGGCCACCTCCTTCAGCTTCGACGTGTCGGTGGCCGAGCTCTACCCCGCGCTCACCACCGGCGGCACCGTCGAGGTCGTCGGGAACCTGCTCTCGCTCCTTGACGACGACGCGCCGCGCTGGACGGGCGGTCTGCTCTGCGCGACGCCCTCCGTCCTCGCGGGACTCACCGAGTTCAGCGGCCTCAAGCTGACACCGCGGACCCTCGCCATGGCCGGCGAGGCCCTGCCGGGACCGCTCGCCGAGCACATCGCGCGCACCATGCCCGGAACGCGGCTTTTCAACGTCTACGGCCCGACCGAGGCCACGGTGTACGCCACGGCCTGGTCGTCCGACGCCACCGGGGCCGAGGACGGACAACCCGCCGGCGCCCCGCCCATCGGCCGCCCGTTGCCGCACGTCCGCGTCCATGTGCTCGACGCGGCGCTCCAGCCGGTCGAGCCCGGCCGGCAGGGTGAGCTGTACCTGGCGGGCGACGCGCTGGCCCGCGGCTATCTGTACCGGCCCGCGCTGAGCGCGGAGCGCTTCGTGGCCGACCCGTTCGGGCCGCCGGGCAGCCGGATGTACCGGACGGGCGACCTCGTCAGCTGGCGCCCGGACGGACAGCTGGACTTCCTCGGACGTGTCGACGCGCAGGTCAAACTGCACGGCTTCAGGATCGAACCGGCGGAGGTGGAGGCGGTGCTCGCCGACCACCCCGCGGTGTCCGGTGCGATCGCGGCGGTACGCGACGAAGGGGACGGCGAGACCAGGCTCGTCGCCCACGTGGTGCCCGCCGATCCCGCCGACGGCTGCCCCGACCCCGGGACGCTGCGGGACTGGGCCGCCGACCGCCTGCCGGCCCATCTCGTCCCCGCGCGGATCACCTGGGCGCGGGCGCTGCCGCGCACCCCCAGCGGCAAGCTCGACCGGGACGCGACCCCTGAGCCCCTGCCGACCGAACCCGTACGCCACGAGGAGCCCGAGCCCCGGACGCCGCCCGCCCCCTCCAGGGAGGAGCAGGTCGCCCAGGTCTTCTCCGAGGTGCTCAGGCAGGACGAAGTCCCCCTGGACGTCAGCTTCTTCGACCTCGGCGGCGACAGCATCATGTCGATCCAGCTGGTGAGCCGGCTGCGCCAGGCCGGCCTCGTCCTCACCCCGCAGGACGTCTTCGAGTACAAGACCGTCACCGCCCTCGCGGGTGCGGCCCGCGAGACCACCACCGCCGCGGGCCGTGACACCCCGGCCGGCACCGGAGACGTGCCGCTCACCCCGATCGTGCACTGGCTGCGCGATCTCGAAGGCCCCGTCGACGGCTTCCACCAGGCCGTCCTGCTCCAGGTGCCCGGCGGACTCGACGAGGGCCTGCTCACCGCATCCGTGCGCAAGCTCGTCGACCACCACGACGCGCTCCGGCTGATTCTCGACCGCACCGGCGGCGACTGGCGGCTCTCCGTCCGCGCACCGGGCTCAGTCGACGCCGCGTCCTGCGTCCGGCGCGTGGACGTGCGGGGCGTTCTCGACCTCGTACCCGTCCTGGCCGAAGAGGCCCGCCGTAGCAAGGCGGAACTGGACGTCGACGCCGGAGTCCTCACGCGCTTCGTGTGGCTGGACGCCGGGCCGCACACGCCGGGGCGGCTGCTCTTCATGGCGCACCACCTGGCCTGCGACGGAGTGTCGTGGCGGATCATGGTGCCCGATCTGGTGGGCGCCTACCAGGAGCTGGCGGACGGCCGCACCCCCGAGCTGCGCCCCGTCGAGACCTCGCTCCGGCACTGGAGCACCGGCCTGCTGGAACAGGCTCGCGACGAGCGCCGCACCGCCGAACTCCCGCTCTGGACCGACATCCTGGCCACCCCGGGCCCCGAGCTCGCCGACCGCCCTCTGGATCCCGCGAGGGACACCACGGGGCGCGCCCGCTCCCGCGCCCTGACCTACCCGGCGGACCGGGCGCGGCACCTCTTCAGCACCATTCCCGCCGCGTTCCACTGCGAGATCAACGACGTACTGCTCACCGCGCTCGCGCTCGCCGTCCAGCGCACCGCCGGATCCGCGCAGGACGTGGTGCTCGACGTGGAGGGGCACGGCCGAGAGGCGGTCGTACCCGGCACCGACCTGTCCCGTACGGCGGGCTGGTTCACCAGCATGTACCCGGTCCGCCTCGCGCCCGGCACCGCGCAGACCGGGCCAGGCGCGGGCTCCCGCCGGGAGCTGGGGCGCGCCCTGCTGCGGGTGAAGGAACAGCTGAGGGCGATCCCGGACAAGGGCATCGGCTTCGGGCTGCTGCGCTATCTCAACCCCGACACCTCGGCGACGCTCGCCGCGGCCACGCCCCGGCACATCGGGTTCAACTACTTCGGACGGTTCCTGCTGCCCGCCGAGTCCGGTGAGCGTGACTGGGGCCCGGCGCCCGAGTCCGGGATGAGCGCGGGGGCCGACGCGGACATGCCGCTGGCCCACCCGCTGGAGATCACGGCCCTCACCCAGGACACCGACCGCGGCCCGGAGCTTGGCATCAGCTTCACCTGGGCCGAAGGCATCCTCGGTGAAGGCCTCGTCGACGACCTCGCAGCGGCCTGGTTCGAGATCCTGGACGAGCTGGCCGCGCACGCCGTGGAGCCGGAGGCCGGCGGCCGTACACCCTCCGACTTCCCCCTGGTGAAGCTCAGTCAGGCAGAGGTCGAGCGGCTGGAGGAGAGCTACCCCGGCCTGGACGAGATCCTCCCGCTCTCGCCGCTCCAGCAGGGCCTGCTCTACCACGTGCTGCTCAGCGGACTGACCGACGACCCGCAGCCGCACCCGGAGGAGCCGGGCGAGGGTGAGCACAACGTCTACACCGTGCAGGTCTGGCTCGAACTCGAAGGAGACCTCGACCCCGGACGCCTGCGCTCCGCGGGCCGGGCGCTCCTCGCCCGGCACACCAACCTCAGCGCGGCCTTCGTCCACGAGGGCCTCGCCGAACCGGTGCAGGTGCTCGGGTCCAGCTTTGAACTGCCCTGGCGCGAAGAGGACTTGAGCGCGCTCGACGAGGGGGCGCAGGAAGCCCGGAACCAGCGGCTGCTGAGCCAGGAGCGCAACCGCAGATTCACCCCGACCAGGCCGCCCATGCTGCGCATGCTCCTTGTCAAGCTGGGCGAGGGCCGCCACCGCTTCGTGCTGACGACGCATCACATCCTGCTCGACGGATGGTCGTTGCCCGTGGTGCTGCGCGAGCTGTTCGCGCTGTACGGCTCCGGCTCCACCCCCAGCACCGTGCGCGAGGCCGGGCTGCCCGTCACCACCCCCTTCCGCGAGTACCTCACCTGGCTGGAGCAAGTCGACTCCACCGAGGCGGAGTCCGCGTGGCGCGACGCGCTGTCCGGGCTCACCACCGCGACGCGCGTCGCCGGGGCCGAGGGTGAGACGGAGCCGCAGGCTCCACGGTTCGAGACGGTCGAGCTGAGCGCGGAGACCACCACCGACCTCACCGACATGGCCCGCCGCCACGGGGTGACCGTCAACACGGTGCTGCAGGCCGGCTGGGGCGTCCTGCTCGGCCAGGAGACCGGCAACACCGACGTGGTCTTCGGCTCGGTCGTCTCGGGCAGGCCCGCGGAGCTGACCGGCGTGGAGACCATGGTGGGGCTCTTCATCAACACCGTCCCCACCAGGGTCACGCTCGACCCCGCCGAGCCGCTGGGCAAGCTGCTCGTACGGCTCCGCCGGGAGCAGACCGCGCTCCTGCCGTACCACCACATCAGCCTGGGGGAGATCCGCCGCATCACGGACCTGGGCAACCCCTTCGACACGGTGATGGCGTTCGAGAACTACCCCCTGGACAGCGACGAACTCGCCGAGCCCGCACCTGGTCTGCGCCTGGCCAGGGCGTACGGCGACGACGCCCCGCACTTCCCGCTGAACCTGGTGGTGTCGGCCAGGGGTGAACAACTCGCACTGCGCTTCGACTACCGGCCGCACCTCATCGAGAGCGGCCAGGTGCGGGCGCTCGCCGACCGGTTCGTACGGCTGCTGACCACCATGGCGCATGAACCGGCCACGGTGGTGGGCGCGTTGAGTTCCTCCGAGGGCGGCGCGCACCGCCCGTCGGCCGTGCGCGAGGCCCCTGCCCCTGCCCCCGCCTCGGCCGGGTCCGCTGCCCTGCCCGCCGCGTCCGCCGACCCGTCGCAGAGCGGCGTCGGGATCCTGCTGCCGTTGCGCGAAACGGGCAGCAGGCCGCCCTTGTTCTGCGTTCACCCGGCAGCCGGGATCGCCTGGTCCTACCTCCGGCTCACCCAGCCGCTCGGCACCGACCAGCCGGTGTACGGGCTCCAGGCCAGGGGGCTCGACGGCGAGGACGTACTGCCCGCTTCCGTCTCCGAGATGGCGGCGGACTATCTGGAGCGCATGCGGACGGTCCAGCCCACCGGCCCGTACCACCTGCTCGGCTGGTCGTTCGGCGGCCTCGTCGCCCACGAGATGGCGGTCCAGCTGCAGCGGAACGGCGAGTCCGTCGCGCTCCTGTCGATCCTCGACGCCTACCCCGCGGGCCCGGGTGCCAGGGGCGCTAACGCCCCTGAGACACCGGTGGCGGGTCGTGACGTCCTTGCGATGATCCTGGAGTTCTTCGGCTACGACCCCACGACCTGGGCCGGTGAGGAACTGACCTATCCCAGGTTCGTGGAGATCGCGCAGGAACAGCGGGGACTGCTCGCCGCCTTCGACGAGCAGCGCATCGCGGCGGTCGCCCGGATCTTCGCCAACAACGCCGTGCTCTCCCATGCGCACACCCCGAGCAGCTTCACCGGCACCCCGTTGGTGTTCGCCGCCCGGGAGACGGCCCCCGACACCGCCCGGGACCTGTGGCGGCCGTATCTGGACGGCTCCGACGGCTCCGGCGGCTCCGGCGGCTCCGGCGGCTCCGACGTCGAGGTGATCTCCGTCGACTGCACACACGGCGAACTGGGACGTCCCGGCCCGCTGGACGAGGTCGGCCGGGTGCTCCGGGAGCGGCTGGACGCCGGGCGGGCGGCGGGCGAGGGGACCGCATGAGCGCCACCCTGCCGCTCACCACGGCGCAGCACGGAATCTGGACCGGGCAGCAGCTCGCCGCGCCGGCCCGGTTCCACGTGGCGGCCGGGTTCGAGGTGGCCGGCGACCTCGACCCGGACCTCTTCGATGCGGCGTTCCGCACCGTCGTGGCCGAGTCGGAAGCCCTCCGGACCCGGCTCCACGTCCAGGAAGGACAGCAGCCCCGCCAGAGCGCGGGCACGCTCCCACCGTGGAGCGTCCCCCGCGTGGACCTCAGCCGGGAGCGCACCCCCCTGGCTGCCGCCGTGGAGTGGATGCGGGCCGATGTGGCGCGCCCCTTCGACCTCACCGGGGGCCCGCTGTTCCGCACCGCGTTCCTCCGGCTCTCGGCCACCCGCGTCTGCTGGTACCTGGGCTGTCACCACCTGGCCATCGACGGCCTGGGCGGCGCCCTGTTCGCCCGCCGCCTGGGCGACGTCTACGCCGCACTGGAGGGCGGCACGCCTCCCGGGCCCGCCCCGAGCGTCACCATCGGCACGCTGCTCGACACCGAGCACGCCTACCGGGCATCGCCGGACTTCGCCGCCGACCGCGACTTCTGGCGGGCCAGGCT
>NZ_JBHYIG010000418.1:0-5829 GCF_042740015.1 Streptomyces sp. NPDC059037 | reverse complement strand
CGGCGAAGGCCCCGTCCACTGGACGGGGCCTTCGGGGAAGTGGCTGGGGCCGGGATCGAACCGGCGACCTATCGCTTTTCAGGCGATCGCTCGTACCAACTGAGCTACCCAGCCACGCAGTTCGAGAAGAACTGCAAGCGGTCCTGACGGGATTTGAACCCGCGGCCTCCACCTTGACAGGGTGGCGAGCACTCCAAACTGCTCCACAGGACCAAGCGTTGTGCGAGCACTAGTCTCGCACAAGGTGTTGCGTGCCCCCAACGGGATTCGAACCCGTGCTACCGCCTTGAAAGGGCGGCGTCCTGGGCCACTAGACGATGAGGGCTAAGGGCCCACCTGGGCGCTTTGCAGCGCGTCGGGGACGTGAGAAGCATATGGGATGCGGGGAGCTATCGCCAAAACGGTTATCGGGGGGCCGGGGAACCGCTCTCCGCAGAGCGGTCCGGAGGGGGCGGCGACGGCGTCGCGCCCGGCTGGTTCTCCTTGGGGAGATGGCGGCTGACCTCCGCCTTCGTCAGCCCGAGGCCGCCCAGTCTGATCTCGTCCCAGGCCTGCAGGCGGCGGGTGTCGCGGTCCAGGTAGAGGACCGACGCCTCGACCGGGTCGGGGTACTTGCCCTCCACCGCCCGCAGACCGCTGCCACCCGTCGAGCCCTCGATGCGCAGCCGGGTGCCGCCCTCCATGACCTCCATCTCCTGGTGGTGGACATGGCCGGCCAGGACGAGCGGCACCTCGCCGTCCGTCTCGCGCGCCGCGTCCGGGTTGTGGGCGATGGCCACGTCGACGGGCGTGCCCGCCGCCTTCTGGTCGCGCAGGGCCGATGCGAGGCGGATGCCCGCCATCACCTCGACGGGCTTGCCCTCGGCGGCGACCGAGCGGTCGGGGGTGTACTGCGGATCGCCCGTCCCGGCGAACCGCAGGCCCGCGACCGAGACCGCCCGGCCCTCGTCCAGGACGTGCACGTTCTTCATGCGCTGCAGATAGCGCTGCGTGGTGCGCGAGTCGTGGTTGCCGCGGACCCAGACGTAGGGGGCTCCCAAGTCCTCGACCGGGTCCAGGAAGGCGTTCTCCGCCGCGCTGCCGTGGTCCATCGTGTCGCCGGAATCGACGATGACGTTGATGTCGTACTGCTCGACGAGCGAGGCGATGATCTTCCAGCTCGCGGGGTTCAGGTGGATGTCCGAGACGTGCAGGACCCGGATCGTGGTCGGGTCCGGCTGATACGCGGGGAGCGTCGACGTCACGTCGTACAGCTTCGTCACATTGGTGACCAGGCGCGCCAACTCCTGTTGGTAGACGTCGAATTCGCTCACGATGCTGCGGGCGTTGCCGACCACGGAGGGCGCGCTGCTCAGCAGGCCCGAGAACTTCGGCTCAAGGACCGACTTGGGGTTCCATGTCGCGTACGCCGCCGTGCCCGACGCCGCGAGCAGGGCAAGGGCCAGGCCGCCCGCCGCCAGTGCGCGGCGCGGTCGGCGGTAGACGGCGAGGCCCAGTGCGGTGGCGCCCGAGACGACGGCGGCGCAGGAGCGTACGGCCAGGTCGATGGCTCCGTGCTGGACGTCCCGCGCCACCTCGTCCTGGAGCCCGGAGATCCGCTCGGGATGGTCGACCAGAGCCTGCGAGCGCACCGGGTCGAGGCGGTCGACGTCCACGTCGAGGCGGATGGGCGCGACATGGGAGCGCAATTCGAGGGCGCCCAGCGGCGACACGTCGATCTTCGTGCCGCCGGTCGCCGAAGGGCGCAGCGTCATCCGGGTGTCCATCGGGCCCACGGGCACATGCACGCTGCCCACGATCAGCAGTCCGAGCCATGCGCCGAGCACGACGACCGCGACCAGGCCGATGGCGCGGCCGTACGGGTGCGGAGGGCTGATCAGTTCGCCGACCGGGTGCGTGTGGCGTGCGCGGTAGTGGCGTACGAGGGCGGCGGGCGCCCTTCGTATGCCCTTGATCCTTTTCATCCCCTGCATGACGACTGTGACGTCGCGGGTCATTGGTCCCGTATGCCCACGGCGGCGGGTGGCCATGCGGGACCGTGGCCGACAATGGGGGTGTGCTGGAGATGACGCGGGAAGAGTTCGAGGAACTGGTCGCCGAGGCGCTCGACCGGATTCCGCCGGAGTTGACGCGGTTGATGGACAACGTGGCGGTGTTCGTGGAGGACGAACCGCCCGCCGAGGATCCCGAGCTGCTCGGGCTCTACGAGGGAACTCCGCTGACAGACCGGGGCGAGTGGTACGCGGGAGTGCTGCCCGACCGCATCACCATCTACCGGGGGCCGACACTCCGGATGTGTGAGTCGCGCGAGGACGTGGTGGCGGAGACGGAGATCACCGTGGTGCACGAGGTCGCTCATCACTTCGGGATCGACGACGAGCGGCTGCACGCGCTTGGCTACGGCTGACGGGACGGCGGCGCGGTCCGTGTCCTCTTGTGGGGCAGGGGAGTTGGGCAGGGCGTCCCGATTTCCAGCGCCTCGGAGGTGCTCGGCCGTGCGCCAGTTGTACGTTCCTGTCCGGTGGGCCGCGGCCGCGGTGGCCGTCATGGCGACCGCGGGCTGTATGAGCATCGGTGACGACGGGCGCGATGCGCCGGGGCCCGCGCGTTCCGCGGGGCAGCGCGACGGGGCGGCCGCCCCGGACGGCGGGGGAGTCTCGCCGGGTGGCGGCTCGGCCGGCGGTGGCTCCGGCGGCGGGCACGGCGACGCCAAGGGCGAGGGGCAGGGGAAGCGGGCGGGCAAGGGCAAGGGGCGGGACACCGGCGCGGGTGATGCCGCGCCGGGCAGCGCAGCCCCGGCTTCCGCCTCCGCGTCCGGGAGCGCCGCAGCCCCCGCGTCGCCGACGAAGGGCGGCGGGCCGAGTCCCACCTCGCCCAAGCCGCCGAAGCCGTCCCCCACGCCGACGCCGACCCCGCCGAAGCCCTCCCCCACGCCGACGCCCACGCCGCCCACCCCGGAGCCCTCGTCCTCGGCGCACGAGGAGCCCAAGCAGGACACCCAGCTCGGGCAGCGGTCGACGGAGCCGGTGTCGCGGGAGCCCTCTCCGGAGGCCGGGCCCGCGTAGACCGGCGTACTCCGGAGGTGGATCGACGTAGATCGGCCGCTGGCCGAAACCCGCTTCGTCGCAGGTGAGCCGGGCCGTGCGGCCTTGAATCGAAGGTGCCTCGGACAGCTCGGTTTGCCTTATGGGGTGGTGGGTGCGTATGGTGGTAGATCGTTTGATCCCATTTGCCCGGCGCCGACACAGAAGAGCGCCGCGTGGCGCGTACTCTCCCTTGCCGTGGCTGACCGCATAGAGGCGGTCCATTGCGAAATCACGGAGTTGACGGGCGCGTGCCGAGACTCCGGAAGGTTTCGCATTTCGCATGTCCATTTTCAGTTCTGACCACGCCGTCCTGCCCGAGAACGAGGCCGTCGAGGCTGTCGAGACCGTCGAGAACGACGCCGTAGAGGTTGTCGCCGAGGTCGTCGAGGTCGTCGAGACCGCCCCGGCCGAGGACGTCACCGAGGTCACCACCGACGCCGACGCCGACGCCGACGCCGACGCCGAAGCCGAAGCCGTCGAGGCCGAAGCCGACGCCGACGCCGAGCCCGAGATCACCTTCGGCGACCTCGGTCTGCCCGACGGTGTCGTCCGCAAGCTCGCCCGCAACGGCGTGCACACCCCCTTCCCGATCCAGGCCGCGACCATCCCGGACGCCCTGGCCGGCAAGGACATCCTGGGCCGCGGCCGCACCGGCTCCGGCAAGACCCTCTCCTTCGGTCTGCCGATGCTGGCCCAGCTGGCCGAGGGCCACACCGAGAAGAAGAAGCCCCGCGGCGTCATCCTGACCCCGACCCGCGAGCTGGCGATGCAGGTCGCCGACGCCCTCCAGCCCTACGGCGACGTCCTCGGCCTGAAGATGAAGGTCGTCTGCGGCGGTACGTCCATGGGCAACCAGATCTACGCCCTCGAGCGCGGCGTCGACATCCTCGTCGCCACCCCGGGCCGCCTGCGCGACATCATCAGCCGCGGCGCCTGCTCGCTCGAGAACACCCAGATCGCGGTGCTCGACGAGGCCGACCAGATGTCCGACCTGGGCTTCCTGCCCGAGGTCACGGAGCTGCTCGACCAGGTCCCGTCCGGTGGCCAGCGGATGCTCTTCTCGGCCACGATGGAGAACGAGATCTCCACGCTGGTCAAGCGCTACCTGAACAACCCGGTCACGCACGAGGTCGACGCCGCCCAGGGCGCCGTCACGACCATGACCCACCACATCCTGATCGTGAAGCCCCGCGACAAGGCGCCCGTCACGGCCGCCATCGCCGCGCGCAAGGGCCGCACGATCATCTTCGTCCGCACTCAGCTGGGCGCCGACCGCATCGCCGAGCAGCTCTGCGAGTCCGGCGTGAAGGCCGACGCGCTGCACGGTGGCATGACGCAGGGTGCCCGCACCCGCGTGCTCGAGGACTTCAAGAAGGGCTACGTCAACGCGCTCGTCGCGACCGACGTCGCCGCCCGCGGTATCCACGTCGACGGCATCGACCTGGTCCTGAACGTGGACCCGGCCGGTGACCACAAGGACTACCTGCACCGCTCCGGCCGTACCGCTCGCGCGGGCCGCTCCGGCACGGTCGTCTCGCTGTCCCTGCCGCACCAGCGCCGCCAGATCTTCCGCCTGATGGAGGACGCGGGCGTCGACGCCTCGCGTCACATCATCAACGGCGGCGGCACCTTCGAGCCGGAGGTCGCCGAGATCACCGGCGCCCGTTCGATGACCGAGGTGCAGGCCGACTCCGCGGGCAACGCCGCGACCCAGGCCGAGCGTGAGGTCAAGGACCTCACCAAGGAGCTGGAGCGCGCCACCCGCCGCGCGACGGAGCTGCGCGAGGAGGCCACGCGCCTCACCGCGCGTGCCGCCCGCGAGCGCGGTGAGGACCCGGAGGTCGCGGTGGCCGAGGCCGCCGCCGCTGCCGAGGCCGCCGTCGAGGCCGCCGCCTCCGTGCCCGAGCAGTCCGCTCCGGTGCGGGAGGAGCGTTCCTCCTCGTACGAGAACCGCCGTCCGCAGCGTGACGAGCGCGGCAACTACGAGCGTGAGCGCCGCGACGACCGCGGTGGCCGTTCCTTCGAGCGTCGTGACGACCGCGGTGGCTCCGGCTTCCGTGGTGGCGACCGTCGTGAGGGTGGCTTCCGTGGCGGCGACCGCCGTGAGGGCGGCGACCGTGGTGGCCGTTCCTTCGAGCGTCGTGACGACCGTGGCGGCTCCGGCTTCCGTGGTGGCGACCGTCGTGAAGGCGGCTTCCGTGGCGGCGACCGTCCGTCGGGTGACCGTGGCGGCTTCCGCCGTGACGAGCGTCCCTCCGGCGACCGTGGCGGCTCCTTCCGCCGTGACGAGCGTCCGTCGGGTGACCGTGGCGGCTTCCGTCGCGACGAGCGTCCCTCCGGTGACCGTGGCGGCTTCCGCGGCGGCGACCGCCGTGACGACCGTGGCGGCTCCTTCCGCCGTGACGACCGCCCCTCCGGCGGCCACCGCGGCAGCGACCGTCCGTTCAACCGTGACCGCCGCGACGACCGCCCCTCCGGCGGCGCCCGCTCCGGTGGCCACGACCGCCCGGCGTTCAACCGCGACCGCTCCGGCACCGGCACCGGTTCCTTCGGCCGCCGCGACGACAAGCCGCGCTGGAAGCGCAACGGCTGAGTCATCGGCTGATGCCCGAGTGACTGACTGAACGGCAGCGGGGGCGGGGCGCGGGGGGGGGGCCCCGGGGCGCGTGCCGAACAATGAGTGTGTGTTTTTCGGCGCGGCGGGGCCCCCGCGGGGGGAAGTAGAAGAAGGGGAAGTAAAGCG
>NZ_JBHYIG010000417.1:0-5877 GCF_042740015.1 Streptomyces sp. NPDC059037 | reverse complement strand
CCCCAGACCCTGGCCGACGGCGGCCGCCCTGCCTCCCCGGCCGACGGCACCGGCGCCCCTGTCCGCATCCCGTACCGAACCGCCCCACACCGCACGGCCGACGGCACCGACGCCCCCGCCCGCGCCCCGTACCGAACCGCCCCACACCGCACGGAACCGCACGGCACCAACGTCCCCGCCCCCACCCCCGTACAGAACCGCACCGCACCAAGAGAGGACCACGCACATGAGCACGCCCACCACGCCCACCTCGACCGTCACCGCCACCCGGCACCGCCCCTGGCACGGCATCCTCGTCGCCACCGCTCTCCCGCTGAACGATGATCTCTCCGTGAACTACCGCAAGTTCGCCGAGCACTGCGCCTGGCTCGTCGAGAACGGGTGTGACGGTGTCGTGCCCAACGGGTCGCTCGGTGAGTACCAGGTCCTCAACCCTGACGAGCGCGCCAAGGTCGTGGAGACCGCCGTCGCGGCGGTCGGCGGGGAGCGCGTGATGCCCGGCGTCGCCGCCTACGGGTCCGCCGAGGCGCGCCGGTGGGCCGAGCAGGCCAAGGATGCCGGGTGTGCGTCCGTGATGTTGCTGCCGCCGAACGCCTACCGTGCCGACGAGCGCTCCGTCATCGCCCACTACGCGGAGGTCGCCGCAGCGGGCATCCCGGTCGTGGCGTACAACAACCCCATCGACACCAAGGTCGACCTGCAGCCCGAGCTCCTCGCGAAACTGCACGCGGAGGGATACATACACGCCGTCAAGGAGTTCTCCGGCGACGTCCGCCGCGCCTACCGCATCGCCGAACTCGCCCCGGAACTCGACCTGTTGATCGGTGCCGATGATGTGCTGCTCGAACTCGCCGTGGCCGGCGCCAAGGGGTGGGTCGCCGGTTACCCGAACGCGCTGCCCGCCGCCTCCGTCGAGCTCTACCGCACGGCCGTGGCCGGAGACCTGGTCGCGGCACGGGAGCTGTACCGGGAGCTGCACCCGCTCCTTCGCTGGGACTCACAGTCGGAGTTCGTGCAGGCCATCAAGTTGTCCATGGACATCGTCGGGCGGCACGGCGGCCCCTGCCGTCCGCCGCGCGTGCCGCTGCTTCCGGAGCAGGAGAAGGCGGTGCGCGCCGCCACCGAGCGGGCCGTCGCCGCAGGGCTCGCCTGATCCACCTTTCCCGCTCCGCTCACGTACGAAAGGGTTCCGAACATGCGCAGCAAACTCGTCCTGCACGCGGTGGACTCGCACACCGAGGGCATGCCGACGCGGGTGATCACCGGCGGCATCGGCACCGTCCCCGGCGCGACGATGAACGAGCGCAGGCTGTACTTCCGCGAGCACCGCGACGACATCAAGCAGCTCCTGATGAACGAGCCGCGCGGGCACTCCGCCATGAGCGGCGCGATCCTCCAGCCGCCGACCCGGCCCGACTGCGACTACGGTGTCATCTACATCGAGGTCTCCGGTTATCTGCCGATGTGCGGGCACGGCACCATCGGCGTCGCCACCGTCCTCGTCGAGACCGGCATGGTTGAGGTCGTGGAGCCGGTCACCACGATCCGTTTGGACACCCCGGCGGGCGTCGTCGTCGCCGAGGTCGCGGTCGAGGGTGGCGCCGCGAAGGCCGTCACCTTGAAGAACGTGCCGTCCTTCGCCGTCGGTCTCGACCGCAAGATCACCCTGCCGGATGGTCGTTCGGTGACGTACGACCTGGCCTATGGCGGCAATTTCTACGCGATCCTGCCCATCGACCAGTTCGGGCTTCCCTTCGAGCGTGGGCGCAAGGAGGAGATCCTCGCGGCCGGGCTCGCGTTGATGGATGCCATCAATGCCGAGGATGAGCCGGTGCACCCGGAGGACTCCTCCATCCGCGGCTGCCACCACGTCCACCTCTACGCACCCGGCGCCACCGCCCGCCACTCGCGGCACGCGATGGCGATCCACCCCGGCTGGTTCGACCGCTCGCCGTGCGGCACCGGCACGAGCGCGCGCATGGCCCAGCTGCACGCGCGCGGCGAACTGCCCCTGGACACCGAGTTCATCAACGAGTCCTTCATCGGTACGCGGTTCAGCGGGCGCCTGCTGGGGACGACCGAAGTGGCGGGCATTCCCGCCGTGCTGCCCAGCTTCACCGGGCGCGCATGGATGACGGGCACCGCCCAGTACCTGCTCGACCCGGACGATCCCTTCCCCGCGGGATTCGTGCTGTAGGGGGTTGGGATACTCGTGGGACGTGACATTGCACCCACGTGACATTGCACCAAGGAGGATCGGCCCCATGACCGACCGGAGCAGCAGTGCCCCGTCCGCCGCGCCCGCGGCCCTGCCCAGCCTCGGCGGGACGCGCAGCAGCTACCGCGAGCGGGTCGCGGACGCGCTGCGTGCCGCGCTGATCGCGGGCGAGCTGCGCGCGGGCGAGGTCTACTCCGCACCCACCCTCGCCGTGCGCTTCGGCGTCTCGGCGACGCCGGTGCGCGAGGCCATGCTCGACCTCGTCAAGGAGGGGCTCGTCGACACGGTGCCGAACAAGGGCTTCCGGGTCACCGCCGTCTCCGGGAAGCAGCTCGACGAGTACAAGCACATCCGTGCGCTGATCGAGATCCCCACCACGGCGGAGCTCGCCACCACCGCGGACCCCGCGGAGCTCAAGGCGCTGCGGCCGGTCGCGCGGGAGATCGTCACCGCCGCCGCCAAGGGCGACCTCATCGCGTACGTCGAGGCGGACATCCGCTTCCACCTCGGCCTGCTCGCGCTCTCCGGCAACGACCACCTGGTCGAGGTGGTCGGCGACCTGCGCAAGCGTTCCCGTCTCTACGGGCTGCAGGCGCTGGTCGACGCGGGCCGTCTGGAGGCGTCGGCCGAGGAGCACCTGGAGATCCTCGACGCGCTGCTCGACCGTGACGAGGAGGCCGTGCGCGCGGTGATGACCCGCCATCTCGGCCATGTGCGCGGCCTGTGGGCGGCCGAGTAGCCCGGCCGCCCTGAACGCGACGAGTCAGACCGCCCCGGGGATCAGGAACAGGTGGATCGACTGGTCCTTGGCGCGGAAGCGTTCGCTGGCCGCGCCCTTCTTCGCCCGGTCGGAGACGATCACCACGTGGTCGGCCGAGACCCAGGACACGCCCTCGGGGTTGCCGTAGACCGTGCGGCCCTTGGAGTCCGTGGGCAGGCGGTAGACCGTGCCCTCGTCCACCTGCCACTTCTTCGTCGACAGACGGCCGACCCACAGCGCGGACGACGCCTGTGACAGGACGGCGATCCTGCCGTCGTCGCGCACGGACACGCTGCTGTAGTCCTCGAAGGGCAGCGAGGCGGGCAGCCGGATCGTGGCCTTGTGGTCCCACTGCTTGCCGCCGTGCCGGAAGACCTGGATGCGGCCGCCGCCGGGACGCTGCCCCTCCTTGCCGCCGGCGCAGCGGTTGCCCTCGCACAGGCCGAGGAGGTATCCGGTGCCCGAGCGCTCGACCCATTCCAGGCCTTCCATGCCCTTGTTGGCGTCCGTCAGCGTGAAGTCGAGGAAGGAGGAGCCGGTCGGGCGCAGTTTCGCGTCGTATTCCTGGACGCGGGCGCGGAAGCCCTTCGGCTTGACCGGAACGGCCTCGCTCAGCGTGAAGTAGTGGTCGCGCAGCTCGTCGTGGGTGAGATCCTCGTACCCCTCGGTCTCCTTGGCCGACTTGGTCTCCTTCGAACTGCCCTTGCTCTTCTGGCCCTTGGGGGTGAGCACGCCGTTCTCGGGGGCCTTCGGCGACAGCTCGCTGCTGATCCGGATGAAGGAGGTCAGGTTGTCGCAGACGACGAGGAAGGCGCCGTCGCGGTAGAGCACGCCGCTCGCCTCCAGGCGGGTGCCCGCGCCGTCGCCGATCAGGTCCTCGATCTTGGCCTCTTTCACCAGGCGCAGTTCGCGCGAGGCGTCGGCTTTCTTCGACTTCTTGTTGGCTGCGGTCATGAGGGGAGCACCTCCATCGCGCCCGGGAACTGTGCCCCGCTGGCGCCGTTGGGATAGGTCTTGCGCAGCTCGGCGAGCTGCTGCCGGGCGTGGTCGTAACGCATCCGCGTGTAGTGGAAGATCCCGTGGGTGAACTGCGAACCCCGGCTCAGCTCCCACTGCCGGTACGCCGCCCGGTAGACCTCGTCGTTGGTGAACTGCCGCCCGGTGAACGGCTGTCCGTGCGGGCTGTCCGACTCCCCGTACGCGGCGGACGAGATCAGCTGCCACAGACCGTCGGTCCGCCCCGAGCCCTCGGCGCCGATCAGCGCGGCGACCCGCTCCGGGCCGAACTCGGTGTCCAGGAGGTACTCCAGGTGGTCGAGGTAGTACTGGCAGAAGTCGTGGTGCCGCAGCAGGTTGGTGAAGAGCGGCAGGTGTGAGACCTCGTGCGGGGCGTGCGTGATCCGGCAGTAATTGCGGGTCATCGCGGGCCAGTCGAGCAGGTCCGTGTACTGCCACGGCGTGCCGAAGAAGTCGATGCCCGAGCTGTTGTCGTAGTCCCAGGGGATGAGTGTGAAGTACGGGCGGTCGAGGAAGCTCCGCGGGTCGCCGAGCCGCCCCGAGTTGTAGAGGTAGTAGTTCGACGGGGTGGCGAAGTAGTTGTCCCAGCTGCCGAGCAGCACGTTGGCGCCCGCCCAGCGCAGGAAGGCGCGGACGTTCAGGACCTCCTCGACCGACGCGCGGAAGGCGTCGGACGTGAACCGGTCGTCACCGCCCGGCAGTTGGACTCCGTTGACCGCGCGGATGAGCGTGGCGAGATCGTCGTACGTGTTGGCGGCCGGGTCGTCCTCGTTCGTCTTCAGACGGTACGTACGGTCGTCCTCGACGCTGCCCGCGGTGAAGTACTGGCGGCCGTCGTCGCCTCCGCCCGTGCCGGTGCGGTGCTCCAGGGTCGCGCAGCCGACATCGCCGCAGTACGCCTTGTAGAGGTTGCCCGCGGAGTTCTTGCCGAAGTGGTCCTTCAGGAACTTCTTGTCGACCTGCTCGATGACCGAATAGAGGCCCATGTAGCGGTCGTTGAGGGAGAACGTCGCGTACGTGTGCTGCGCCGCGGGGATCCCCGCACGGTCGAGCAGCCGCCAGGCGACGGCCTCGCGCATCTGCGACGGGTCGTTGTACATCGCCTTGAGGTTGACCCGCTCCATGCCGTAGAGCCGGTCCTGGCTCTCCCCGATCTCGAGGTCGATCTTCCAGGAACGCTTGGGCGCGTGGGCCGTCATGTTGCCGCTGTTGACCATCGAGAACGCGCCGGTCGCCAGGAGCGCGTTGCCGGGCGCGGTGCTCCTCGCCAGGGTCAGCTGGGCGCCGGGCGGCGCCACCATCACCTCGTCCGCCGTCCACGCGCCCTGCGGCCAGCCGGTGACCTTGACCTGATACATGTCCTGAGCGAAGAACTCCTCTTTGTTCTCCGCCGAGTCGAGGAGCGTCTCGACCCACTGCCCGATCGCGGTGATCCCCCCGTCCCCGTCCAGGAGCACAAGACGGCCGTCCGCCGCCGCGTCGCCCTGCTCGGCGAGCAGCAGGTCGTACAGCACGCCGAACTCGGCCTTCGTGCGCAGGACGGCGTCGGCCGGGCCCGCTGCCCGGTTGGCCTCCTGGGCAAGGCGCCGCTCCGTGCCCCGCGGCAGATCGAGGAGCACGATGGCCCGGTTCTTGAACGCGTCCTGGAACGTTCCCTTGTCGATGGTCCTGTCCACGCCGGCCTCCCAGGGGTGAACTGTTCTCTCTACGCCCGGTGGCACATGACCGCCAGGCTCAGAACCGGCCCTGTGCCCAAGCGGCCCCCGGGGGGGGGGGGCCGCGCCGACGCGGGGGCCGGGGCGGGGGTGGTGTGGGGGCACACCACAGCCAAGCTGGAGTGGTAGATAAAAATCTCACACACACAGAGAGCAAGAAAAAGGGA
>NZ_JBHYIG010000416.1:0-5882 GCF_042740015.1 Streptomyces sp. NPDC059037 | reverse complement strand
CCTGGGGGGGGGGGACACCCTCGCGGTGTTGGGGGGGCCGCCTCCGATCGTGGCGCTCGCTATTCGTCCGGCGGGGATTGCCAAGCCGTACGAGTACGGGCTCGACACCTCGATGGATGTCACCGTCTCCGCGGGTGAGCTTCTGGAGTCCGTGGATCCCGCGGGTTCCGCGGGTGTGCCGGAGGCCGTCACGGGGCCGCCGTGGGCCGGAGTGCTTCCGCCTCGCGGGGGCTGGCGGTCGGAGGCGGGGCTGCCGGGGATGGGTGAGCTGCGGGGGCTTGTCGCTGCCGCCGTCGCTGAATTCAAGGCTCGGGTGGAGGAGTTGCCGGCTGAGCGGCGGGTTCGGGCCGAGCTGGATCAGGTGGGGCGGGAGATTTGGTCCCGGTCCATTGGGGACACGGGGCTTCCGGTCAGGGCCGCGCATGCCGCGCAGGCGCTTGGGTTTCTGCGGGGGGAGTCGCTGGACCTGCTGTCCAGCGGGGCCTGGCTTCGGTTGCGTACGTCTTATGGGTCTGTTGCTGTGCGGCGGGCGGGTGTCGGGGGGCTTTCCGTCTCCCCGGCTTGATCGGTACTCGGCAGTGGGCACAACGAAGACGGCCGGCTGGGCTCAGGTCTCGTTGTTGTCCGGCCACACCCCGATGTGGTCCCGTTCCAGTTCCAGGGCCACCCTGTCCCGCATTCCCAGGGCCTCCGTGTAGTCCGCCGGGAGCTGTAGGCGGCCCGCGCGGTCCAGCATGGCGTATTCGCGGGAGATCACCGACTCCTGGCCCGTGGTCTCGTCCACCTCTGTGCGGCGCAGGACCTCCGTCGATGTGCGGCCGTCGCGGATGGCGACCGTGCGGCGGACCTCTGAGGCCACCGCCTGGTCGTGGGTGACGATGACGATCGTGGTGCCCAGGTGTTCGTTCGCCGTGCGGAAGGCCGCGAAGATCTGCTCGGCGGTGTGCGAGTCCAGTTCGCCGGTGGGCTCGTCGGCCAGGAGGACCGAGGGGTTGTTCGCGAGGGCCACCGCTATCGCCACGCGTTGCTGCTGGCCGCCGGACAGCTGCCGTGGGTGCCGGTCCCTGCAGTCCGCCACGTCCAGCAACTCCAGGAGTTCCACGGCCCTTCGAGACTTCTGGGCTCGACGGCCAAAGCCGCCGCCACCCCGCAACTGCATCGGCAGCGCCACATTCTGAGCCGCCGTCAGATACGGCAGCAGATTGCGTCCCGTCTGTTGCCACACGAAGCCGACCACATCCCTGCGGTAGCCGAGGCGTTCCTTCGCGCCCATCGTGAGGAGGTCGCGGCCCGCTACCCGCGCCGCGCCCGCGGTCGGCTCGTCGAGTCCCGCGAGGATGTTCATCAGCGTCGACTTGCCGCTGCCCGACGCGCCGACCAGGGCCATCAACTCGCCCTCGCGGACCAGGAGATCGAGCCCCTGCAGCGCCTGCACCTCGACGCCGTCCGTGGAGAAGACGCGGACCAGACGGTCGCAGGTGATCAGCGCGTCATGGCCGTATGCCGGCCGGTCGCGGTGGGCGGTGGCCCGCGCCTCCAGGTCCGCGAGCGATGCGGGGGATGTGTTGGCCGTCATCGGGTGTCTCCCGTTCTCAGTTCGGTGGCGGTCGTGCGCCGTGAGGTCCACCAGGCCTGTACGAAAGCGACGCCCGCCGTCAGGACCACCACACCCGCGGCGGGCAGCAGCAGCGACCACGGGTCCGTCCGCAGCGTCACCCCTCCGAGGCCCAGCCCGGAAAGCGGGCCGCGTGCCGCGAGGGCGACGCGGGCCAGGTCGATGCCCGGCGCCAGGAGACCGATCGCCGCCCATCCCACCAGCGCACCGCCGCATGCTGCGAGCAGCGCCTGCGGCAGGGACTCCAGGACGAGGAGGCGGCGTCCCTGCCCTGTGCTCAGGCCCATCGTGCGCAGCCTGGCGAGAAGCGCGGCGCGCCGCGGTGCGGAGTGCAGCAGGGCGAGCAGCACGGCCAGTACGGCGTATCCGGCGCCCGCGGCGACCGCCGCCGCGTAGATGCGCTCGGCGCCCGACTGGAGGGGTGAGTCGGTGAGTTGGGCGCGTTCGGCGGCGCGGAAGTGCGCCTCGACGCCGTCGCCCGCGGCCCGCGCCGACCTGGTGAGCGCCGCCGTGTCGATCCGCTGCCCCGCTGCGCCGGTCGCCAACAGCGCGGTGCTCGGCGGCCGTTCGAGATGCCGCCGGTCGATCAGCAGGAACGCGCTGCCCGACGGGAGCGCCGGAGTGCTGTCCCGGACGGCGCCGACCGCCGCCCGGAAGGATCCCGTGGGCGTACGGAAGGAGTGCGGGCCCTTGCCGAGCCGCCGGGCCACCTCGGGCGACGCGACGGCGGGAAGCACGGCGCGGGAGCCACCGCCCGCCGCCAACTCGGCCTCGCCGAACGGCCCGAGGCCCGTCGAACGGGTCAGCCGGGAGTAGGCCGCCGGGTCGACCGCGACCAACGGGACCGTCGACTGGTCCGGCAGCCGCAGGTACCAGTCGATGTGGACGGACGTGACCTCGCCGATGCCCGGCGTCCGGCGGATCTCGGCGGCGAGCGACGCGGGCAGCGTGCCGTCGCCGCGGTCCACGCGCACGTCCGCGCCGACGGCAAGCAGCGCCGTGCGGTCACGGGCGTCGGCGACCCCGGTCAGGACGGAGCCGCCGAACGCCGCCGTCGTCAGGGCGAGCAACAGGCCGAGCAGCGGCAGCGCCTGGGTGGCGGACGCGCGGCCCGCGCCGGCCATCGACAGGAAGCCGATGGCGCCGCGGCGGCGGGCGAGCGGGCGGGTGAGAAGCCGCAGGGGCAGCGGGTACAGACGTACGAGAAGAAGGGCTGCGATACCGCCGACGAGGAGGGGCGCCGCGCTGACCAGGGCGCCGCCCGCCGAGTCGGCACCGGTCCCGGACCGCCGCAGGGTCACCACCGCGCCCACGGCCAGGACGAGCAGCACCAGTTCGGCCACCGTGCGGCGGCGCGACGGCCGGGCCGTCAGGAGATCGTCGCGGCCCTCGTGCGCACGCGGCCTGCGGTGCGTGAACGCCGCACGCACCGGCAGCGCGGCGCAGCCGAGCACGCACACCCCGGCGGCCGCGGCCACCGAAGGCACGGCGGGCGCGTCCGGCACGACGAGCACCGCGAGCAGCAGCCCCAGCGCGGCGGCGGGCACCGCGACCACCGAGGTCTCGGCGAGCAGCCGCCCCGCGATGCCGCGCACGGAGCCGCCGCGGGAGCGCAGGAGCGCGAGCTCGTCGTGGCGTCGTACGGCGGCCAGGGAGCAGGTCATCAGGAGGACGACGGCGGCGACCCCGCCGACTCCGTACGCGGCCACCGCGACGATCGGCGACACGGCGTCGCGCAGCCCCTCGTACCCGGTGAGGACCTTGTCGAGCTCGGTGGAGGCCAGGGCGTCCGGGCCGGCGAAGCGGCGCAGTTCGGTGCGGAGCGGCCCCGCTTCGAGGGAGGCGATGCGCTTCTTCAGGGCCGGCAGGTCGCGGGCGGTCAGGGCGGCGAAGTCCGGGGCGACGCGCCAGTACTGCTGCGGGACCTGGTCGACGGCGGGCAGGAAGGCGCCCGCGCCGGGCGCGAGGAGCAGGGCGGCATGCCAACGCTTCTTCGGCGACTGGGAGTTGTTGCCCGGCACGTCGATCAGGGACGGGGTGCGCAGCACCGGATCGTAGGACCAGTAGGCGGACTCGGGGTGCCGCGGTTCGAGGATCCCGGTGATCCGTACGGTCACGCGCTCGCCGGTCAGGGAGTCGATACGGACGGTCGAACCGGGCCCGAGCTTCATGACGCGGGCGGTCTGGGCCGTCACCGCTGCCTCGACCTCGCGGCTGTCCGCCGTCACGTCCGCCTTCGGCAGCCGGCCGTCACGCACGCGCGCGTGGGCGTCGACACCGGACTGGGCAGCCAGCGTGAACTGCGGCGGGATCTCGTCCGGTTGGGGCAGGGAGCGGTCAAGTCCCGCGGGTGGCTTGACGGTTCTGACGCCGTACGTGGATTGCGCGCCGTCCACCCGGATCGGCCGGGGCATGGCCGCCACGACCTTGCGGTACTGCGCGCGCAGGACCGAGTCCCGCATCGCGTCCTCGCGCTCCGGCTGGTCCCACTCAAGTCCGGGCGCGGGCGCGGTGAGCTCGATGCCGCCGCGTGCGGCCCCGGCGTCGGTGATCGCGCTGCGTACCCCTTCGCTCTCGTACGCGTCGACCGCGCGCGGGAAGACGGCGGCGAGGAACGCGGTGGCGAACACCAGCAGGGCGAGGGCGACGGCGGGCGCGGGCGCGGCGTGGAGCCGGGTGCGGGTCCAAGGGGCGACGGGGGGCGCGGGGCGCATGGGGCGCACGGGAAGGTCTTTGCGGCGCATGTCAGTTGCCCCCCTCGTGGCGCAGCGACACCGCCGGGTCGCCGCGGCTCAGGGACAGGGCGGCGATGATCGCGAAGGGGACGGCCGCGATGGCCGCCAGGAGCGTGGCCGCCTGGGGGAGCGGCAGTTCCACCAGGACCGGGGGCACCGGCCGTGCCGCGTCTCCGGTGAGCACGATCAGGGGGACGACGGCCCGCGTCAGGACCGCGCCGATGGCCACGCCGACCAGCAGGGCGACGGCCAGGAGGAGGCCTTGCTCCGCCGCGATCATGCGGGCCAGCCGGCGGCGCGGTGCGCCCAGCGCGCGCAGGACCGCGAACTCCGCCGAGCGCTCCCGCAGCGACCCCGCCGCGCTCACCGCGAAGCCCACCGCCGCGAGCAGGGCCGCCGCCACCGCCACGGCGAGCAGCGCCGACTGAGGGCCCGCGCCCAGCGGGTCGTCGCGCAGCTCCGCGGCGATCTCGTCGCGGACCAGGACCTGTTCGGGGTCGATGTCGGGGCGGGCGCGCAGGGCGGCGGCCGCGTCGGCGGAGGCTCCGGGGCGGGCGGTGAGCCACCACTCGGTGGGGGCCAGCGGCTTCCCGCCGTCGGCCCGGAGCGCCGCGTTCACGCTCGGCAGGTCCAGGAGCAGTGCGCCGCCGTCGGCCCCGGGATCGGCCGCATCGGTCGTCGGCAGCTCCGGCACCGCCTCGACGATGGTCACCCGCAACGAGCCACCGGTCACCGGCACGTCGACCCGGGAGCCCACGGCCGCCCCGCTGGAGCGCAGGAACTGCTCGGTGGCGACCGCCCCCGTCCTCCCGGACCGCAGGGCATCGGCCAGAGCCGCACGGTCGGCGCGGTCCTCCCTGATCAGCAGGCCCGGCAGCGCCCGCGCACCGTCGAGCGCGAGCACCGTCGCCTGCCGGTCGTCGGCGAGGTCCATCGTGGACCGCGCGGCGGGAGCGGCATCGCGGACACCCGGAAGCGACGCGTACACCTCGGCCTGCTCCTTCTCCGGTACGCGACTGGCGAGCACCCTGAGCTGCGTACCGGCCCGGAAGTCCGCCTGGTCCTCCTGCGAGCGGTCCCAGGAGGCGCCCTGGCCGATCGCAAGGAGGCCCAGCGCCACCGCGAGCACCAGGAGCAGCACGGGCCCCGCACCCCGCAGCGGCCTGCGGCTCAGCTGCCAGCCGGCAAGCGCACCCGGAAGCCCGCGCCCCCGCGCCGCCCTGCGCTCGGCAAGGCGTGCGGCGGGCGGCAGCAGCCGCAGCGTCACGACCGTGCCGGCCAGCAGGGCGAGCGCGGGCGCGGCCACGAGCAGCGGGTCGATGCCGAGGCCGCCCGCGCCGTCACCGCTCAGCGCGCCCGCACCGGACGTCCTGCTGTCCAGCTGCCGGTACGCCACCGCCGCGATCACCAGGAGCCCCACGTCGGCGCCCCCCCCCCCCCCGGCGGGGCGCCCCCCCCCACCCCCGCCGCCCCCCCCGCGCCCGGGCCCCCCCCCGGGGGGGTCCCCCCCCCCCCCCCCCCCCCCCCCCGCG
>NZ_JBHYIG010000415.1:0-5903 GCF_042740015.1 Streptomyces sp. NPDC059037 | reverse complement strand
CCCAGCGGCTCCCCCACCGACCCCCCCCCCCCCCCATACCCCGCCCCCCGGGCCCGGGGGGGGCGGCGGGGGGGGGGGTGTCCGGGCCCCGCTCCGCTTTTATGTCGTTCGTCGCATGGCTGCCCGGTGGTAGAGCCACCCTCACCCTGCTGATCTGCGCGGTGTTCCTGCTGCTTGTCAGCACCTTTGTGGTGCAGCCGTTCCAGATCCCCAGCCGCTCGATGGAGCCCGCGTTCCGGGTCGGAGACCGGGTACTCGTCAACAAGTTGGCGTACCGTTTCGGTTCCGAGCCGCAGCGGGGTGACGCTGTCGTCTTCGACGGCAGCGGCTACTTCGGAGATGCCGACTACATCAAGCGGGTCGCAGGAGTGGGGGGAGACCGCGTGGTCTGCTGCGACAAGCGGGGGAGGATCAAGGTGAACGGCGAACCCGTCGACGAGCCCTACCTGTACCCGGGGGACGCCCCCTCCAAGGTGCCCTTCGACGTCGTCGTACCCGAAGGCAGCCTGTTCCTCCTCGGGGACCACCGCAGCGACTCCCGTGACTCCCGCGACCACTTGGGGCAGCCGGGCGGCGGAATGATCCCCGTCGACTCCGTCATCGGCAGAGCGGACTGGATCGCCTGGCCCATCGGACGCTGGACCTCCCTGGAGCGTCCCGGCGGCTACGCGCGCGTGCCGGCACCAGGCGGCGCGCATGGGTAACCGCGGACGCACACGCGCCAGCCATCGCGCCGACACCCGGCTGCCCACCGGATCCCGGCCCACCAGCGGCCCCGTACTGCCCGGAAGGGCCGAGCGGCGCAAGCTAGCCAAGAAGGTCAAGCGGCGCAGGCAGCGCTCGGCGATCAAGGAGATACCCCTCCTCATAGGCGTCGCGCTCCTCATAGCCCTGGTCCTGAAGACCTTCCTGGTGCAGGCCTTCGTGATCCCGTCGGGCTCGATGGAGCAGACGATCAAGATCGGCGACCGCGTACTCGTCGACAAGCTCACCCCGTGGTTCGGCGCCAAGCCGGAGCGCGGCGACGTGGTCGTCTTCGAGGACCCCGGCAACTGGCTCGAGGACGAGAAGGGCAAGAAGAAGGACGACCCCGTAGGGGTCAAGCAGATCAAGGAGGGCCTGACCTTCATCGGTCTGCTGCCCTCCGACAACGAACGGGACCTGATCAAGCGCGTGGTCGGCGTCGGCGGCGACACCGTGAAGTGCTGCGACAAGGACGGCAAGGTCACCGTCAACGGTGTGCCGCTCACCGAGCCGTACATCCACCCCGAGGACAAGGACGAGCCGTCGTCCTTCGAGTTCAAGGTGAAGGTCCCAGAGGGGCGCCTCTTCGTGATGGGTGACCACCGCTCCGACTCGGCCGACTCCCGCTTCCACCGCACCGAGAAGTTCAGCGGCACCGTCTCCGAAGAGAGCGTGGTCGGGCGCGCACTCGTCATCGCCTGGCCCTTCGACCACTGGCGCAAGCTGGAGGAGCCGGATACGTATGCGTCGGTGCCCGACGCGCCAGCGGGATCGGACGTGGCCCTCGGACCGTCGCATAGGGTGGTTCCCGGCGATCGATACGGATTGACCGGACTCCCGACCCCTGCGGAACTCCCGCTCGTTATGGGAGTGGTGGGCCTGCATCGCATATGGGGCAGGCAGCGGCACGGACTGAGGAGTGGATGTGGGGGATGTGGCGGTCGGCGCACGGTCCGGACACGGTGGGCCCGAGGAGCAGCCGGGGCGATCAGACGAGCCGGAGGTCGAGGCCGCACCGGACGGCGTGACCCCCGGAAGTGACACCGCGGGCGACAAGCCCGCACCGAGTGATCTGGACGGGAAGCCGCCCAAGGGGGCGAAGAAGCCCCGCTCCTTCTGGAAGGAGCTGCCGCTCCTCATCGGCATCGCGCTGATCCTGGCGCTGGTGATCAAGACCTTCCTGGTGCAGGCGTTCTCGATTCCGTCGGACTCGATGCAGAACACCCTGCAGCAGGGTGACCGGGTCCTGGTCGACAAGCTGACACCGTGGTTCGGCTCGGAGCCCGAGCGCGGCGAGGTCGTCGTCTTCAGGGACCCCGGTCACTGGCTGGACGGCGAACCGACCCCCGACCCGAACGCGATCCAGCGGGTCCTCGGCTGGGTCGGCCTGATGCCGTCCGCCGACGAGAAGGACCTGATCAAGCGGGTCATCGCGGTCGGCGGCGACACCGTGGAGTGCAAGGGCAGCGGACCGGTGAAGGTCAACGGCAAGGCGCTGAACGAGCCGTACGTCTTCGAGGGCAACACCCCGTGCAGCGTCGACGACCAGGGTGGCCAGTTCAAGGTCACCGTGCCCGCGGGCAAGATCTGGGTCATGGGCGACCACCGGCAGAACTCGCTGGACTCCCGCTACCACCAGAACCAGCCGGGCGGCGGCGCCGTCCCCGTGGACAACGTCGTGGGCCGTGCCATCGTGATCGCCTGGCCGCCCACCCGCTGGGCGACGCTGCCCAAGCCGGACACCTTCGACCAGCCGGGCATCAGCGCCGCGCTGAGCGCCGCACCGGGTGCCCTCGGGCTCGCGGGTGCCGTGCCGGTCGTGCTGTGGCGCAGGCGCCGTCTCACGGCGGCAGCGGCCGGGAGCGCGAGGGTTTCTGGCGGAGGTACCGCCGGGTAGGGTGCCGTCCCAGATCGCTGATCTTCCGTACCCCTGTTCGTTGGGGCACGAGGTCGTCTCCGACATGGGGGAGCACTGGGATGAGCAGGACACAACGTACGGACGAGGGCCGCGGGCGGCTCGGCAGCGTGCTGTCGGGGCTGGCCGTGGCCCTCGGCTGTGTGCTCTTCCTCGGCGGCTTCGTGTGGGGCGCCGTCGTGTACCAGCCCTACACCGTGCCCACCGGGTCGATGACGCCGACGATCGGCGCGGGGGACCGGGTCCTCGCCCAGCGGATCGACGGGAGCGAGGTGCGCCGCGGTGACGTCGTCGTCTTCCGGCAGGCGAGCTGGGGCGACCTGCCGATGGTCAAGCGGGTGGTCGGCGTCGGCGGCGACCGGATCTCCTGCTGCACGGACGGCAAGCTGATGGTCAACGGCAAGCAGGTCGCAGAACCGTATCTCCCCGATGGCGCGGGGGCCGCGGCCACGGGGATCCCCGCCACGACCGTGCCCAAGGGCCGGCTCTTCCTGCTCGGCGACGAGCGCAGCGGCTCCCTGGACTCCAGCGTGCACCTGGGCGACGGCGAGCACGGCTCCGTGCCGCGCGGCGCGGTGGAGGGGCGGGTCGACGCGGTGGCCTGGCCGATGGGCAAGTTCGGGATGCTGGAGCGCCCCGACGGCTTCGCGGACATGTCGGGCGGCATCTCCGATCCGGGCCCGCTGCGGCTGATGGTGGCCGCCGTGGTGTCCGGCGCGGTCCTCGTCCTGGGCGGCGCCGCCTACGGTCCGGTGGCCAAGCGTCTTGGCCGCGGGCGTGAGCGGGCGCGCAGCCGTGGCCGTTCGGGAGAGGCAGCCCATGTCGGCTGAGCGGACGGCGCGGCCGCTGCGCAAGGTCGCCCGGGTCGTCCTCCTCGACCCGCAGGACCGGATCCTGCTGCTGCACGGGTACGAGCCGGGGAATCCGGCGGACGACTGGTGGTTCACGCCCGGCGGTGGTCTGGAGGGCGACGAGACGCATGAACAGGCCGCGCTGCGTGAACTGATGGAAGAGACGGGCATCACCGAGGTCGAGCTCGGCCCCGCCCTGTGGCAGCGGATCTGCTCCTTCCCCTTCGCCGGACGGCGCTGGGACCAGGACGAGCGGTACTTCCTGGCTCGTACGTCACAGACGGCGACCAGGGCCACGGGGCTGACGGAGCTTGAACAGCGGAGTGTGGCCGGAGCGCGTTGGTGGACGTGCCAGGAACTGACCGAGGCACATGAGACGGTGTATCCGACCAGGCTCGCCGAGTTGCTTCGCAGGCTGCTCGACGAGGGTCCTCCGGGCAGGCCCGAGATCCTCGACACGGAAATCGTGTAGGGGCTCACGGGGCTGACGCACAATAGGGGGACGCAAGGCTGAAGGGGAACATGCCATGAGCGCCGAGGACCTCGAGAAGTACGAGACCGAGATGGAGCTGAAGCTCTACCGGGAGTACCGCGATGTCGTCGGTCTGTTCAAATATGTGATCGAGACCGAACGGCGCTTCTACCTCACCAATGACTACGAGATGCAGGTGCACTCGGTCCAGGGTGAGGTTTTCTTTGAGGTATCCATGGCGGATGCCTGGGTGTGGGACATGTACAGGCCCGCACGTTTTGTGAAGCAGGTGCGGGTGCTCACGTTCAAGGACGTGAACATCGAGGAGCTCAACAAAAGCGATCTCGAGCTGCCGGGAGGCTGAGTTCACCGCATCGGGTGAGCGGGTTATCCACAACGCGTGAGTCGTCCACCAAGATCCACAAGGCTCGGGACCGGGCCTCAATGTGGGTGTCGGAGGTGGTGCCGACATGAACGCACGGGGGGCACTCGGGCGGTACGGCGAAGAACTGGCCGCGCGGCGGCTCGGTGAAGCCGGAATGACGGTTCTGGCGCGCAACTGGCGCGGCGGCAGGACCGGTGAGATCGACATCGTGGCCATGGACGGCGAAGCGCTCGTCGTCTGCGAGGTCAAGACGCGCAGGGCGGGCCTGACGGGCTCTGCGATCTATCAGCATCCGATGGAAGCCGTGGGCCGCGCCAAGGCGGAGCGGCTGCGGCGCCTGGCCGAGCGCTGGATCGAGGAGCGCGGCGGCCCACCGCCGGGCGGAGTCCGGATCGACCTCGTCGGCGTGCTGATCCCACGGCGTGGCGCCCCCGTCGTGGAGCACGCGCGGGGGGTGGCCTGATGGGGTTCGCGCGCACGTGTTCCGTGGCGCTGGTGGGTGTCGACGGCGTCGTCGTCGAGGTCCAGGCCGATCTGGAGCCGGGCGTCGCGGCGTTCACGCTGGTCGGGCTCCCCGACAAGAGCCTGACGGAGAGCAAGGACCGGGTCAGGGCCGCCGTGGTCAATTCTGGGGGTGAGTGGCCGCAGAAGAAGCTCACGGTGGGGCTCAGCCCGGCTTCGGTGCCGAAGGGCGGCAGCGGATTCGACTTGGCTGTGGCCTGCGCGGTGCTCGGGGCCGCGGAGCGGATCGATCCCCGGGTGCTCGCCGACATCGTGATGATCGGCGAGCTGGGGCTCGACGGGCGGGTGCGGCCGGTCCGCGGGGTGCTGCCGGCGGTCCTCGCGGCGGCCGACGCGGGCTATGAGCAGGTCGTCGTCCCGGACTGCACGGCGGCCGAGGCGGCCCTGGTGCCGGGCATCTCGGTGCTCGGGGTGCGCAGCCTGCGGCAGCTGATCGCGGTGCTCACCGATGAGCCGGTGCCGGTGGAGGAGCCGGACGAGCCGGGGCGCCCCGACCCGCTGCTCGCCGGGCTCTGCGTCCCCGGAACGGGGGTCGGGACGGGGCTCAGCGGCGGCTTTGACGACGCTCATGCGCTGGACCTGGCGGAAGTGGTCGGGCAGGTGTCGGCACGGACCGCCGTGGAGGTGGCCGCCGCGGGGGCGCACCACCTCTTTCTGCAGGGGCCGCCGGGCGCCGGAAAGACGATGCTCGCCGAGCGGCTGCCGGCGATCCTGCCCCGGCTCACCCGCGAGGAGTCCTTGGAGGTGACCGCCGTCCACTCGGTGGCGGGCATGTTGCCACCGGGCAAGCCGCTGGTGGACGTCGCGCCGTACTGCGCGCCGCACCACTCCGCGACGATGCAGTCCCTCGTGGGCGGCGGCAAGGGGCTGGCACGGCCGGGGGCGGTCTCATTGGCTCACCGTGGCGTGCTCTTCCTCGACTTTTCCAACCGCGTCTTGAGTGACCGGGTAATCCGTTAGGGCTCTTTCTGAGGCCATGCCGTTCTGCTTAACCGACTGCATCGGTTGTCTCCA
>NZ_JBHYIG010000414.1:0-5993 GCF_042740015.1 Streptomyces sp. NPDC059037 | reverse complement strand
TCCAACCTGATCGCCCTTGACTCCCGGCCCGGAACCGCCAACCTCAGGACAACCGGGCGGCCCCGGCGCCAATCAAAGCCACAGGCCCACCAAACCCCCCGCCCCCCACGCACGCACCACTTGGCGGGGACGGCGACGACAGCTATCCAAGGGCCAGGGGACACGGCGAAGAGGCTGCTGCCGAAGCGCATGCGCCTTCGGTTACCTCCGGGGTAAAGGGCGACGGTCACAGGGCAGCGCTCAGCTCACCGGCCGGCACAGCAGCGGCTTCTCCAGCTCTGAGCAGGGGCGGTGGCCGTGGGCGGGGAGGCTGTCCTTGCCTGCGCCCTCTGTCAGGTAGCGCAGGAAGCCTGCCGCGATCGAGTCGGCGGGGGGCTCTCCGTAGGTGTACGCGAACTCCGTCTGCCAGTAGGGGTACGCGCCCGCGTCCGCGCCCTCGACCGTGGCCGGGTAGCCCGCGATGCGGACCTGGCTGATGCCCTCGTGGGTGAGTGCGGCGCCCGCCTCGCTGTGGCCGAGGGCTCCCGGGGTCGAGGCCACCGTGTCCAGGAGGATGCCGGTGTCGCCGACCTCGCAGCGGCCCGGCTTGCTGCGGTCCATGCCCGCGCAGTCCCCCGACGTGACCTCCAACAGCTCCTTGTCGTCGAGGACTTGGCTGACGAGGGTGGACCGGGTGCCGGAGCCGGGGTGACGGCTGACGAGGTGGACGGGGACGTTGTTGCCGTTGACCTGGGACCAGTTGGTGATCTCGCCCGCGTAGATCTGGCGTACTTGTTTGAGGGAGAGATCCTGGACCCCCGCGTCCTTGTTGACGGACAGCGTGAAGAGGGAGAGGGCGACCGGGCGGGGAAGGAGCTGAGGGCGGCCGTCGCCCTTGGCCCCGTCGGTGAAGGCGAGCCGGTCGGGGAGGCCGGCGCCACCCGCCTTCCCGGTAGTGGTGCCTGCCTTCTTGCCGGCGGCCGCCAAGGAGTCGAGGCCCGCGACACTGCCGTTGAACGTGTTGTCCGTGATGGGGATCCTGGCGTCCGTGCACTTCTTCACGTACCGCTTGGCGGCCTCCGCGACGGCGTCCTTGAAGGCGGTGGAGCCGGAGAGGGTCAGCGTGCCCTCGGCGCAGTCCACGGGTGCCGCCTGGGCGGCGGCGTCGTCCCTGGTGAACGTGGTGAAGGACTGGGCGGCGGCGATCAGCACCAGCAGGGCGATGAAGACCATGACGGGCTTCGAGGCGAAGGTATGGCTCTCGGTCTTCTTGATGCGTCCGCCGCGTACGCCGCCCTTTATGCCGGCGACGACATCGGGATCGGGGAACTTCCGCCCGGCCGGGAAGTCGGGGTCGCGTTCCAGGACGGCGAGGACCTTGTAGTGGGTGCCGCGGTTGAGGGGGACGCGCGGCAGCTCGATCAGCCCGTTGTCCATGCGGAGCCCGGCGGCTCCCTCGAAGCAGGGCCCCAGGTAGTCGTGGCTGTACTCGGTGACGACCATGCCGTCGACGCGGCGGCCGGGGAAGCTGATCCGGATGCCGACCTGGTCGTCGTCGCGTACGACATAGTCGTTGGCGTCGATGTGCGTCCAGCCGCTGTTCTGGATGCGGAGCAGGACGAAGGACGGGTCGACGAGGGAGGTGCCGTGCTGCTGCATCTGCCGCAGCACCCCGGCGTGCGGATGGGTGTCCGCGTTCTTCGCGGTGGTGTCCATCTGTACGCGGTAGCCGAGCCGCTTGCGCCCGGCGAACCCGAACTCCCACAGGGCGGCACCGACAGGTATCGCGAGCCCGAGGGCGGCGACCGCCGACTCCCAGGAAAATCCACCACTCATCGCCGTACGACCCCCGTTGGCTGCACGCAGTTTGTTTGGGTGGCCAAGTTATGAGGGGGGAGGAGACTGATTCCGGTCAACGGGCGGTGTTTCCAGGGGAATTCATCGAGCGTCCGCCTGCGGCGACCAGGGGTTCACCGGCTGTTGGGGTAGGTGCTGGGAAAACAAGGGGATAGATGTGGCTGGTGAACTGCAGCGCAGGCTGATGGAGCGGCGCGAGAGGCAGGAACTCGACCGGATGCTGCGTGCTGCCTCCGCGGTGGTGACGGCGCGCACGTTGGCGTCCGCGGAGGTGCCCGACGGGGTTCTGGAGGCCGTACGGGGATTCTGGAGCACGTCCGCCGAGTTCGATGCGACGCTGAACGACGATGCCCCCGACGAGCTTCTTGACTCCTGGGTGGAGGAACTACTCGCCCGGCACGGCTTCCTCACATCGGCTTTCCTGTTCACTGACCTCGACCTCGCGCCGTGGATCGAGTTCGAGATGCCGCCCGCCTGGTTCTCCTCGGTCCGCCGGGCCCAGGAATCCTCATGGGTCTTCCTGAGGAGCGACCTCGGCGCGGTGGCAGCGGTCAGCGAGCAGGAGTATCGGTTCGAGTTTCTTGTTTCACACCTGACGTAGAAACTGCTCAGGGCGCGGACCGACGGAGCCACGGGGGAGTGGGCCTGCGGCTTGCTCGTAAGCTGATCGGGAACGGCGCATGCCGACGGAGGAGACAGGAACAGCCATGGCCCGGTACACGGAACCGCAGACCATCGCACGCGGCGGATTCAGCATCAAGGTGCCGGAGACGTGGTGGGAGTTCGACGTGCGTCCGGAGTCGCGCGACGCGTCCATCCGGCAGATGATCAACGATCGCGTACGCGCACGCCCGGAGCTGGCCCCGCACCGGGAGACCTTCGAGGCGTTCCTGCGCAAGGCGTCGAAGGACGCCTGGCAGTCCGGCGCCCTGTACTGCGGCTGCATGGCGGAGAGCTTCGGCGGCGATACGCCGGTCACCGGCTCGGTCACGGTCTCCCTGGTCGGCGCCCGCACCCCGAGCGGCGACGTCCTGCCCACGGACCCCGACCGCATCGTCGCCCAGCTCGGCGTGCGCGAGGCCAAGCGGGAGGGCGACGCGTGGCGGAAGGTGACGACGGTCGACATCCCCGGGGTCGGCCTCGCGGCGCGCACGTACGGCCTTGAGGACGTCACCGTGCCCGGCGACGAGCGCACGATCCGCGTCGTCCTGATGCAGACCTTCATTCCGGTGCCGGGGCAGGAGGGGAAGGTCGCGCTGGTCTCGGGCAGCAGCCAACTCCTTGAGCTGGCGGACTCGTTCTTCGACATCTTCGATGCGGTCACTTCTACTTTCCGCTTCGCGGAGTAGGGAGGATGCCGGCTCGGATTCAGATGGCCTCCGCCCTGGAACGCCTCGCCGCGATCATTCCTCCCGTCGGCCCTCGTCGCTCGCGGGACTGGGCCGCCGTGGAGCGGCAGCTCGGCACCGCCCTGCCGCAGGACTACAAGGAACTCGTCGAGACCTACGGAGGCGGGGTCTTCGACGAGACCGTCTGGCTCCTGGATCCCGGATGCCCTGACGAGGGCTACAACCTCCTTGCCCAGGCCTCCGAACGCGCGGAGATTCTGGACGACTTGTGGGAGTTCGAACCCAAGCCGCCGCAGTTGCTGCGGGACGACGGGGCCGAGGTCCTGCCCTGGGCCTACATCGAGGGGAGCGGAGCCCTTCTGTACTGGCTACGCCGACCTGGGCAGCATCCTGACGAGTGGACCGTCATGTTCAACGAGGGGCGGGGCCCGGAATGGGAGTACCACCCCACCCAGTGCGCGCCCTTTCTCCTCTCCGTCCTTACCGGAGAGGCGGACACGGTGTACTTCCCTGAATTTCCCCCCGATGAGCATCAGTTCGACTCGAATGACGACATCCTCGGGTAGCCGGGCCGGCCGACCGTGAGCAGCGGTCTGAAACCCGCCGCCCGTCCGGCTACTTGCCGTCGCCCTTGCCCTTTCCGTCTCCCTTGCCGCCCTTCCCGCCCTCGCCCTTGCCCGCCTTCACCGCGTCGTTGACTTCCTTGGCCAGGTCGTCGTCCAGCTTCTTGAACTCGCGTACGACGGCGTCGGACAGGTCCGCCAGCTGGTCCAGCTGCTGGCCGATGTCCTCGCGGCCGTCCTCCCAGTTGGACTCGAAGTCGTCGAGGGAGTCGTAGACGCCGCCGTCGCCTATGTCGTCCTTGTAGGACTCGAAGGTCTTCTTGGTCCGGTTCATGCGGTTCTTGATGGAGCGCAGCCGGCTGCCGTAGTCCTCGAGGTCGGTGAGCGGAATGCTGAGGTCACTCTTGCCCTTGCTGCCCATGTGCGCCTTGCCCCCGTCAGCGGTTGATCGACTGGATCTCCTGGACGTTCATGTCCTGCGTCGTCTCGAAGGTGCCGTCGGGCAGGTCGTCGCCCGTGCCCTGTGAGCCCTTCCAGGAGATCTCCCAGGTTACCGATGCCTTCAGCTGGAACGGCTTCCCGTTCGTGGCCCGCAGGTAGCTGATGCCGCACGGCGGGTCCTGCTTGGACTTGCCCTTGGTGTACGGGGTGCCGATGCTGCCGTCGTCGTTGATCTTGCACTCGCCGGATGCGGGGAAGGTCTCCGCGTCCGGCGTGCCGGGCTCCAGATGGAGGCTCTTCGGTTTTGCCGTGGTCTCCGCCCACAGCGGGGTGTTCGGGAGCTCCGCGCGGACCTTGACCTCCTTGAAGGTGCCCTTGTCCAGCCAGACCCAAGTCGGCAGGTTCACCGTCGACTTGGCCTCGGGCTTCAGCTCTACCTCGGTGTCGGGGACCTTCACCTTGTCGTACGCGTACTCGGCGAGCATCTCGGGTGTCGGGGCGTTCGGGTCGTCAGGGATCTCGCCGTCCGGGACCCAGAACATGATGCGGCCGCAGTCCCACGACTTGGGGTCCGAGGAGTCGGGCGCGACGCCGCGCCAGAAGCGGCCGTCCTTGCCCTCGTTGTAGTCCTTGTAGCCGTCGGCCGAACTGTTCGTCGGCTTGTGCAGGTCGAAGTTGTCGGCCGGTTTGCCGTCGCGGTAGTGGTCGGTCCAGAGCTCCTTGCCGAACCAGGACTCGTGGATGCCGACGTCGCCGCCGCCGTCCGTGTCCACGAACTTCTTGAGCTCGGCGGAGGTGAAGGCCGGCTCGTACCAGCAGGCCGGGGGCTCCCAATTGGGGTCGATCGGGGCGAGGTTGCCCTTCTTCCCGCCGCCGTCCCCACCGCTGGGGTAGCTGAGCTTGATGGAGGAGACCCCGGCCGACAGATTGCCGTTCTTGTCGGCACCGCCGCCGGACGGTTCTTCGGTCGGAGGTTTCGTGGTGCCGCCGGGAATGTCGTCGGCGTACGCCGTTCCCGTTCCCGCGGCCCCCAGGATCAGTGCCGCCGCGCCTGCCGCGACGCAGCGCCGTGCGCGAAGGTTCTTGGTCGTCCCCGGCCTTGTCATCCCCGGCATTCCTTCACCCTCCCCTGGACCTCGACCTTCTGCGCCTTCCAGATCTTGTCCGCGCCCTTCGGCGGGCTCATCAGGACGCTGAACTGCTGGTAGCTGTCGAGGGATTCCTTGCTGTAATGGATCTTGTCGCCCTTGATGTCCTTGCTGAACGACTTCGCCTGGTTGCGGCAGAAGGTGACCAGGACGGCCTTCCCGCCGCTCAGTTCGGTGGCCTCGGACTTGAAGTAGCGGTCCGTGCCCGTGGGCACCCAGCCGCCGTCGATCCACGCCTTGATCTGAGTCTTCGCGTACGTGGACGCCTGCGCGCCCGAGTAGTACTTGTAGGCGGGGTCGTTCACGTCCTGCTGGACGATGCCGTGCTTGAGCGCCCGGATGTAGTTGGCCGCGTTGTCGACGGCCTTCGCCTGCTTCGGGTCGGAAGGCTTGGCGAAGTCGAAGACCAGCTTCAGGTCCTTCGGGACGCTGACGTCCGGGCCCTCTCCCCCGGGCGACTCCGAAGCCGCCGGCTTCTCCGACCCCTGTCCCGCCCCCTCGATCTTGTCCGAGGATTTGTCGTCCCCGCCGCCCCCACAGGCGGTCAGGAGCAGGGCCGCGCTGGTCACCCTGTCTCTTATAAAAAAAATAACCATCCCAACAAAAATCAAATTTAAAAAAACGTTGTCGCCCTAAAAATAAAAAAAAATTGTTGG
>NZ_JBHYIG010000413.1:0-6012 GCF_042740015.1 Streptomyces sp. NPDC059037 | reverse complement strand
ACGCCCCCCGCCCCCCCCCCGCCGGCGCGGGGGGCGGTGGGCTCGGGCGGCGGGCTCGCGGGGGGCCCCCCCCCGCGGGGGGGGGGGCCCCCTCGTGCGCGGATCAGTTCAGCGGCGCCGAAGTGGCGTAGTAGAACGTCATCTTGGGCCAGCCGCGGGACACGGCGATCTCGTTGAACGCGTCCACGATCTCCATCGGGGTGATCTGCTTCGCGGCGGGCGCGTTCTCGACGTTGAGCTTGAACGAGAACTGCATCATCGCGTCGATGTCGCCGATGCTGACGTCGCCCGCGAACTCGGTGCCGTTCGCGATGTTGGCGTCCGACGACTGGGCCGCGTCCGCCTGGGCCGCCTCGGTCGGCTCGCCATCGGCGGCGCGCGCCGACCCGGCTCCCGCCAGGGCGGCGCCCGCCGCGGCGCTGCCCGAGTAGCCCAGTAGGGCACGTCTGGAAACTCCGGTCATGGTCCCCTCCTCATACACACTGATCTCCCCCCTGGAGATCAACTGTGAGCATATGGACGGACATGACGCCGCGGAGCCGAACGAGATCATCCGCTTCGTCCGGCCCCGCGGAGTACGTCACAAGGGCGTCACTTCGCCGGATCCACCACCCAGTCCGGGTGCCCCGGCATCGGCGGTGTCTTCGAGCCGTAGAGCCAGGGCCGCAGGAAGCCCTCGAGGTCCTCGCCCGCGACCTTCGATGCCAGGTCGATGTACTGCCGCGTGCTCGCCGTCTTCCCCCGGTAGGTGCTGATCCACGCCCGTTCGATCTTCTGGAACGTCGCGTCGCCGACCTGCTCGCGCAGCGCGTACAGGACCAGGGCCGAGCCGTCGTAGCGCATGCGCTTGAAGAGGTTCGGCTCGGTCGGCTCCGCGGGCGCGCCGAAGTCGCGGCGCCACTGGTCATGGGCCTGGTACGCGGTCTTCATCGCGGCCTCGAAGCTGTCGCCGCCGTGCTCCTCGGAGTACATCCGTTCGTAGAAGCGGGCGTGGCCCTCGCTCACCCACAGGTCGGACCAGCTCGCCAGGGCGACGCTGTCGCCGAACCACTGGTGGGTCAGCTCGTGCACCATGTTCCGCTCGGCGTCGACCTTCGTGCCCAGCAGGTCGGCCTTCGGGATCAGGGAGAGCGTCTGGGTCTCCAGGGCGACGGCCAAGTCCGTGTCGCCGACCAGGAGGCCGTACCGGTTGAACGGGTAGGGGCCCAGCCTCTCCTGAAGCCACGTCAGATGGTCCGGGGTGAGCTTGCGGTACTCCGCCGTCGGCTCGACCAGGGCGTCGGGGACGACGTCCCGCAGCGGAAGGCCGCCGGGACCCTTGGAGCCGATCAGCTTGAACTTGCCGACCGCCATCTGGACGAGCTGCGTGGACAGCGGCTGCTCGGAGTCGTACGTCCAGCGCACCCGGTCACCGGGGCGCTCGGTGCGGTCGACCAGCCTGCCGTTGGCGACCGCCGTGCGGTCCTTCGGCGTGGTGATGCGGAAGGTGATCGGCGCCCGCTGGCTGGGGTGGTCGTTCGCCGGGAAGATCAGCCGGGCCCCGTTCGGCTGCGGGTAGACCACCGTGCCGTCGGCCGTGGGTATCCAGCCGTAGTCCTCGATGGCATCGTCGCGGTGCCGCGTCTGGGTCGGGTCGGCGGTGTACGTGACCTTCGCGGTGAACGAACTTCCCTTGGCTATCGGGGACTTGGGCGTGACGGTCAGCTCGTCGCCGTCGCGGGACGTGCCCGCCGCCGAGCCGTTGACCTTGACGCCGTGCAGGGTGTTGCCGCCGAAGTCCAGGTTGAAGCGGGACAGCGACTGGGTGGCGGTGGCCTTGATCGTCGCCGTCGCCTCGAACGGCGTCTTCGGGGCCTGCCAGTCGAAGTCGAGGGTGTAGCGGTCGACCCGGTATCCGCCGTTGCCGTCCAGCGGGAACATCGGGTCGCCCAGGCCCGGCGCTCCGGGGGACGGGGCGGGCGGTGCGGACGGCGCGGCCTGCGAGACCGTTCCTGTGAGGGCGGCCGTCATGGTGACGGCCGCCGCGAGGGCGAGCCGTGCTCTGCGGCTGGGCGTCCGGTACGTGCTCATCGGAAACCTTTCGGTCGGATGGTTGCGCGGACGAGCCGGCGGGAAGATGCCCCGCCGTTCGTAGTGAGACGCACGGCCGACGGCCCCGGTTGTACCGGGCGCCACGGCATGGCCTCCCGGGTGCCGCGCGGGCCGGACACGGTGCCCGAGCCTGCCCGAGCCGCGTGGTCCTGACCGCGCCGCCAGGCGCCCGCGAGACGGCGCTGCGCGGCGGCGACGCCGAGGAGCGCCGGCGCCGAGGAGATGCGGGCGGTGTCCGACCGCTACGGCGACGACCCCGTCGTACGCCTCACCGAGCACCGCGCGCCCCGCCGGATGCCCGCCCGGCGGCGCGTGACCAAGCTCTCGCCCGCGACGGCGGAATCCGGTGGCATGGTGGACGGGTCAGTGGGGGGACGCCACTGCCGACCGATGGAGCGAGAGTTGCCATGACTGCGAGCACAGCCACCGCCACCGTGACCCGCGCGGTCACCCGCACCGGCGGCCCCAAGGAAGACGGCCCGAAGATCCTCGAGCATGTGCTCGGCTGGACCCTTGTCGTCGTCCTCGCGATGCTGGTCACGCAGACCGGGCTGATGTGACCTCGGTCTCGTAGCTCTCCGCGGTCCGGTCCAGATCCGCCCGCCAGTGCCGGTGCGGCACGCCCACCAGGCCGTACAGCCACCGTACGGGCGAGCGCCGCGACAGCAGGGTGACGCCCGCGAGCACCGCGAAGAGCGGAAGCCCGATCCACCCGCCGACGAGGCGCACCAGGACGCTCGCGACCAGCGCGCCCACGAAGGGCAGGCCGTAGACCCCGGCCGCCGCGATGGCGATCGCCAGGACCCTGTGCACCTTGCGGTCCTCGTCCGCGCCCGGCAGCGACCAGCCCTCCATCAGCCAGCCGATCTCGGTGAGCAGCATGGTGCCGATCACCGCCGCACCGAAGATCAGCAGCGCGAGGAACGTGCCGGACGTCAGGAAATCCAGTACGTGGTTGACCACGCTGTCCTGCCGCCACCGTGCGAAGTCCCGTGCGCCGGGCGCGAGGAACCGCTCGTACCCCCGGCCGTCCCAGCCGTGCACCAACGTCCCGAAGAGCAGGAAGTAGCCGCCCACGCACTGGAGATACGCCCAGTAGCCGGCCCCCACGAGGACGAGCGCCTGCGCCACGAGGAACCCGAGGACGGCGGCCACCGGGATCCCGCCCGCGTAGAAGAGCACGAACCCCGCCCACACCCCCTCGTGCCCGTCCGCGACGTGCATGGTCGCCCACGCCGGGTTCTGCCACAGCAGGAAGAGCCCCGTCGGGACAAGCAGCACCGCCGCGAAGAGCGCCGTGAGCGCGAGATACGGATTGGCGGCGCGGCTGCGGGTCCGCGGACCCTCGCCCGCGTTGATCCGCTCCCACACCTGCAACTGCCGCCCCGCGGACATCGCGAACGTCGCGCCGATCGCGTACGCCCAGAACAGGGCGGCCTGGATCTGGATCATGCGCGGGCCTCCGCCGTCATGGGCTCGCCTCCAAGGTGAGACCGTCCGTGACGATCAAGTCCGATGTGACCAGGGCCTGTTCGGCGCTCACGTCCGTCATGAAGACGAACGGCGGCACGACGGGCGGCACCGGCAGCTTGTCGGGCGTGAAGGTCAGACAGAGCAGCCCCTCCAGGCAGCCCTTGAACTTGGTCAGATAGAGCGTGACCGAGCCGCTGAGGTCCAAGGTGTCGGCGCCCAGGGCGAGTTCACGGCTCCCGTCGCGGGTCTTCAGCCGGTAGTCGGTGAGCGACGCGGCCTTCATCCGCAGCACCATGACCTTCAACGGGCCCTCGGCCGTGGGGATCTCGCGTACGCCGGCCAGGGTGAAGCCCTGCGGTGCGAAGAGGGTGGTGGTGACGGTCGGCGGTGTGCTCGGCGCCACGATCGCGTCCCCGGGAGCCGCCTTGGCCGGACTCCCGTTCATGATCCCGGCGAGGATCAGCACGGGAAGCAGCACGGCGAGCGTCCGCGTGCCCTGCCCGTCCCGCACCTTCGGCACCTCGGGCGAATCCTCGTCCCCCTCCGGGACCGGCGTCCAGCCGAAGCCCATGGCGCTGCCCGCGATGCCGAGCGCCATGCCCACCAGGAACCCGCCGAGATTGGTGGCCGCGAACGAAAGCACCGACAGGATCAGGGCGTTGACGCTCACATAGTGGTGGGCGTGCGGAAGCAGCCACAGGAAGGTCCCGGCCGCGATGAGCGCGAGCCCGATGCCGATCGCGGCGAGCCCGCCGAGCCCCAGGCTGACCAGGACGGTCAGCGGCGACAGCGGCACGAGCAGCAGCTCGGCGCCGCCCAGGACCAGCAGCAGACCGCCCCAGAAGGGCCGGGTCCGCCGCCATCGGCGCAGCACCCGGCGCGGCTCCCGCAGCGGAAGCCGCTCGTCGAGCCAGCCGCCGCCGTCCCGCGCGAACGCCTTGACCCCGGCTCTTCGGCCGCCGGTCAGAAGCACTTCTTGCCGCCGACGCTGACGTCGAGCTTCATGCCCTTGAGCCGGAAGTTCCCGCCGGTCGCCGACCAGGCGTGCGACTTCACACCGGACACGGTGATGTCACCGGCCTGCAGGCCGAACTTCCCCTTCTCGCCCTTGACCCCGGGCACTTCGTCGAGCGTGGAGGCGTCCCGCCCGATCTGGGCCGTGCCGAAGCGGGCGTCGCCCTCCAGGTCCTCGCCGTCGATCACCAGATTGCTCGCCGTGACCTGGCCCGCGTCGCCGCCCGCGGTCAGCTTGAACACCACCGTGCCCACCGGGGTCTTGACCTCGGCGGCCTGGCAGATGTCGGACAGCGTCGCGTCACCGATCCCGAGGAGCGCCACCGGGTGCCCCTTGCCGTCGATGTCCCGGTCGGTCTGTACGTAGGAGGAAAGGCCCTGGCTGGTGAGTTTCCCCGACGACACCTGGAAGCTGGTGCCCGAGACGGCGAAGGACGCGGCGAGCGCGCCCTCGGCCATCACGGAGGCCATCGCGCCGACGGCCAGGACGGCCGGCAGGGCCACAACGGCCGTCTTCTTCCAGGAGGTTCTGCCTTCGCGTACCGCGCTGCGTGCTGCGCCCACTGTCTTCCTCCCGTACGTCGATCCGCGTGCACAGGCGTGCGTAAGGGGAGTGCGTGAAGCGCCGTCGGGAGCCGAACCGGCAGGTGGCACGGTTCTGCCATACTGCGGACATCCCGAGGCAGTTGGAGACTAGGGCCGAAATTGAATAATAGTCAACAGCGTGGCACCGACCGCTCCGTGGCGCGCCGCGCCGAACTCATCACCATCGGCCGGAAGTTGTTCGCCGACACGTCCTACGACGCCCTGTCGATGGACGACATCGCGAAGCAGGCGGGCGTCGCCAAAGGGCTGATCTACTACTACTTCAAGTCCAAGCGCGGGTACTACCTCGCGATCATCGAGGACTCCGTCGCCGATCTGGTCGCGCGCGCCGGACGCCACGACGACCTGCCGCCCGTCGAGCGGGTGCAGCGCACCATCGACGGCTATCTGCGCTACGCCGAGCACCACCAGGCCGCCTACCGCACCATCATCAGCGGCGGCGTCGGCTTCGACGCCGAGGTGCACGCCATACGGGACGGTGTGCGCGAGGCGCTGATCGGCACGATCGCCGAAGGGGCGTACGGCCGCAGCGACATCCCGCGGCTCGCGCGCATCGCGCTGCTCGGCTGGCTGTGCAGCGCCGAGGGCATCACGCTCGACTGGATCGGCCACCGGGAGCTGCCCCGCGAGACGGTCTGCGACCTGCTCGTCCGCACCCTCGGTGACACACTGCGCGTCATCGAGGACTTCGAGCCCGCGTTTCCGGCGCCGGCGCGGCCATGAGGACGGGGGGGGGGGGCGCGCCCGCGGCCCCCCCCCCCCCCCCCCCCCCCCCGCCCGCGGCTCGTTATGGTGGTGTCTACCCCCGGCCACCGGTGCCCCCGCGCC